>DATMEI010000310.1:0-4106 GCA_035556995.1 Streptomyces sp. | reverse complement strand
GATGACGTACTGGAGCCGCTGCGCGGTGAGTTGGAGCGCTACTGTCTGCGGCCGCCGCGGGTTGCTCTGTCGGTGCTGGGCGAAGCCGCGGTGGCCACGGGTGCGCTGCGGCTCGCTCTCGACCTCGTCGAGAGCGAGCTGTTCAGCGTGGACGGCGGCTGAGCGGCGCAGTGCGCGGGGCGGCTGTGCTCAGCCGGCCATCAGGGCGTCGGGCTGGGTGTCGCCGAAGGTGAGCCTGCAGGTGTCGGCACGGTATGTGGAGACCGCGACGGCGGCGGTGACGCCCTGCGCCATGTAGCGGGTGGTGACGACCAGGACGGGCGCCCCCGGGAGCCGGTCGAGCTGACGGGCGTCATCGGCACGGGCGGAGCCCAGCTCCACCGTGCGCTCCTGGCCCTCGAGTTCGAGGCGGTGCAGTTCACGCAGCACGGCGCGGCCTCGCGTGGGGCCGCCGGCCGACTCTATGGCGGGGAGTCCGGGTACCGAGGCCCGCGGAACGTAGAGCAACTCGGTGGCCACAGGCTGCCCGTGCGTCATCCGCGTACGGCGCACAGAGTGCACCGGCGAGTCGGCGCCCCCGCCCAGCAGTTGGGCGACCGCGGCGGGCGGTGCGGCGTCCTCGCAGTCGCCGGTCGTCCACGCGTCGTCCGGCGCACCGGGCCAACTGTGCTCTGCCGGGCCGACGTCGACGCCGAAGCGGGGTGGCGCGACGGTGGTGCCGACGCCGCGCCGGCGCTGCAGGCGGCCTTCCAGCTCGAGCTGTTCGAGTGCTTGGCGCAGGGTGGCGCGGGCGACGCCGAAGCGGGCCGCCAGTTCGCGTTCGTTCGGGAGGATCTCCCCGACCTCGAACTCGGAGTCCAGCGCGTCGGACAGCACGGTCTTCAAGTGCCAGTACTTCGGCTCCGGCACAGCATCCAGCTGCGTGGTCCCCACAGTGGCCTCCGCATTCCCCGCGCAGCCCCGCCGTGAGCGGCGGGGCTTTATGCGTGCTTGTTTTTTAAAGGTTGTTGCGTATGGCCGACGATAGGGCGGGCCCCGAGCTTGGTCAAGACCAATCCGGGCGACGTGGGCACTGTCCCGGCACCCCGCGGGCTGGGATGATCGATCATCGCTTGCACGCGCTTGGGAGGGCAGAGATGGCACGGCAGGAGCGGATCACCGTCGTCACAGGTGGCAGCAGAGGCATCGGCGCAGCCGTCGCCGTACGGCTGGCACGGGCGGGCCACCACATCGGGATCGGCTACGAGCGGTCGCGGGACGCCGCCGAGGAGACCGCGCGGGCCGTACGGGCCGAGGGCGTGCGCGCCCTGCCCGTACAGCTGGACACGAGCGTCGAGGAGGAGGTCGAGCACCTCTTCGACGTGGTGCGTGAAGAGCTGGGACCCGTGACGGGGCTGGTCAACAACGCGGCCGTTAGCGGCCCCCTGGGGCGCTTCACGGAGACCCCGCCCGCCGTGATGCGCCGGGTACTCGATGTGAACGTGCTGGGCGCGCTGCTGTGCGCGCGGCGTGCGCTGCTGGAGATGTCGACGGCGCACGGCGGCGAGGGCGGCAGCGTGGTCAACATCTCCTCCGGTGCGGCGACTCTCGGCACCCCCGGCGAGTACGTGCACTACGCGGCGTCCAAGGCGGCGGTGGACGCGATGACGGTGGGCCTTGCCAAGGAGTTCGGGCCCGAGGGCGTACGGGTCAACTCCGTACAGCCGGGTGCGGTGCTGACCGACATGCATGCCGCGATGGGTGACCCGGACCGTGCATGGAAGAAGGCGGAGACGATTCCGCTGCGCCGGCCCGGCGAGCCTCACGAGATCGCGGATGCGGTGGCCTGGCTGATGTCGCACGAGGCGTCGTTCACGACGGGCGCGGTGCTGCGCGTCTCCGGCGGGGCGTGAACGGGCTGTCGGCGGGAGGGCCGTGGGTACCGGCGGACGACACCCGCTAGGGCTTCAGGTGCGCGAGCTTGTCGGGGTTGGCGATGATGTAGACGCTCTGGATGCGGCCGTCGGCGACGTCCAGCTGGAGGACGGCTGCGGCCTTGCCCCCGGCCGTGGCGAGTAGCGCCACCGCGCCGTTGAACTCGCGGACGGCGAAGTCCATGTCCGCTACGCCCTGTTGGGCGATGCCAAGAAGGAAACGGCCGACCTTGCCGGCGGAGGTGATGGTACGCATCGGCGCCTTCGCCTTGCCGCCTCCGTCCCCGATGAGACGGGCGTCCGGCGCGAGCATCTCCATGAGCGAGTCGAGGTCGCCGCGGGTGGCGGCGGCCAGGAAGCGTTCGGTCAGGTCGCGTTGCGCTTCCGCGTCGACGTCGTAGCGGGGGCGGCGCTCGGCCACGTGTGCACGGGCGCGGCCCGCCAGTTGACGCACCGCCGACTCGCCACGGTCGAGGAAGCCGGCGATCTCCGCGTACGGGAAGCCGAACGCCTCACGCAGCACGAAGACCGCACGTTCCAGCGGTGAGAGGGACTCCAGCACCACCAGCACGGCGAGGGAGACGGACTCGGCCAGCATCACGCCCTCGGCAGCGTCCGGTGCGGGCCGTGTGCCGGCGTCCGTGGCGAGGGGCTCGGGAAGCCACGGGCCGACGTACGTCTCGTGCCGCGACTGCGCCGAGCGCAGCCTGTCGATGGCCAGGCGCGTCGTGACGCGTACGAGAAAGGCCCTCGGCTGACGGACGGCGTCCTTGTCGGCCGACGCCCAGCGCAGCCATGCGTCCTGGACGACGTCCTCGGCGTCGGCGACGCGTCCGAGCATGCGGTAGGCCACACCCAGCAGCACCGGCCGGTGCTGCTCGAAGACTTCGGTTGCGTCGCTTCCGTCAGCGTTCACCGGCCCATCATGGCACCCCGCCTGCGGCGGGCCGCAGGAGCCTTCCACGGCGGACGACTTGCTGACATTCTGTCTACGGACTTGCGCACCGCTGTGCCCGCTGCACCAGCCGCGCCGTATACGACCCTCGACAGGAGTGCCCATGGCCGCCGTCGCCTCCCCCCACGTGCCCGTGCCCGAGACCGAATCGTTCGTGCACGTCTCCCCTGAAGGGAAGCCTCCCTTCGATCTGGCCTACGAGCGGCGCGGCAGCGGCGAACCGATCGTGCTGCTGCACGGCATCGGACACCACTGGCAGGCGTGGGAACCCGTGCTGAGCGTCCTCGCCGCCTCGCACGAGGTGATCGCCGTGGACCTGCCTGGCTTCGGTGCCTCGCCGCCGCTGCCGGAGGGTGTCTCCTACGAGCTGGACAGTGTGATTCCGCTGCTGGCAGAAGGATTCCGTGCGCTCGGCCTGGAACGCCCCCACGTGGTGGGCAACTCCCTGGGCGGTCTGCTCGCGCTCGAACTGGCACTGCACGGGCACGCACAATCGGTCACCGCCCTCTCCCCCGCCGGTTTCTGGACGGGAGCTGAGCGGCGCTACGCGTACGCCGTGCTGACGGGCATGCGCGCGGGCGCGAAGGCGATACCGGACGGGCTGCTGCAGCGGATGGCCCGCAGCGTCGCCGGCCGCGCCGCACTGACCAGCACCATCTACGCCCGCCCCGGCCGCCGTTCACCGGAGGCCGTGATCGCCGAGACGCGGTCGATGCGGGCGGCCACCGGGTTCGCTCCGACGCTCGAGGTGGGCCGCAGCCCCGAGGTGCTCTTCGACCAGGACATCCCGGACGTGCCTGTCACCATCGGCTGGGGAGACAAGGACAGGCTGCTGCTGCGCCGTCAGGGCGTGCGGGCGAAGAAGACGATCCCGGGTGCGCGTCTGGTCAGCCTCCCCGGCTGCGGACACGTGCCGATGAACGACGACCCGGCGCTGGTCGCGAGTCTCGTCCTGGACACCGTAAGGACCGTCTGACCCCCACCCGGACCACGACCACACCGGGGCGCACCCGGACGCCGCCTCAGGGCCGGTCGCCCGCCGGCACCGTCTCACTCTCCGGCACCGGCCCCGGTGGTGTGCCCTCGCCGAAGGGACGTCCGCCCAGCTGCTCGCGGTGATGCGGAGCCGTCCAGCCGGACAGGTCGGGCCCGGCAGGCACGATGGCTGTCGGGTTGATCCCGGTGTGCACCTGGTAGTAGTGCCGCTTGATGTGGTCGAAGTCGACCGTGTCCCCGAA
>DATMEI010000309.1:0-6139 GCA_035556995.1 Streptomyces sp. | reverse complement strand
GCTTTGCGGTCGACCTCGTAGTTGTCCTTGCCGCCGAGGTAGTAGTCGTACATCCGCGCCACGCTCGGGATGGTGACGTCCACTCCCTGCCCTGCCGCGACTTCGTCTTCGCGCATGCGTGCCTCACCGTTTTCGCCGTGCACGCGTCCCGTTGCGTACACGTCTCGTTACGGCGAAGCATCCCACGGTGATGTGGCGCAGAGCACCTCAACTGCCCAGTAGGGTAAGGAAATCCGCAAGAACCGGGACTGCTGCTGCAGACGGGACGCAAGTGGCTCAGGTGGGGCGTGACGGCGTGACGGCCACGCGTCACCGTACGGTGAGGCTCAACTCCGCCCACACCATGCGCCCGGAGTTCTGAGTCTCCGGGAGTACGCCCCACTGCTCGGCGACGGCGTTCACCAGTTGGAGCCCCCGCCCGTTCACGTCCTCCACCGCGGCCTCACGGCGCTCGACTTCCGAGCACCTGCCGCCTTCGTCACAGACCTCTATGCGAAGCCGCTGCTCACACACCTGCAGCCGGCAGCGGACGCGGCAGCTGTCGGTGTGCACGACGGCGTTGGTGAAGAACTCGGAGACGACCAGCTGCGCGGTGCGGCCGAGATCCTCCGGCAGCCCCCAGCTGACCAACTGGCCCCACACCATCTCCCGCGCGTCCGCGACAGCGGTCGCGTGCGCGGGCAGCTCGAAGCCTTCCCGGCGCACACCCAGAGCGCCCCCGCCCGAAGCGGACGGGGAGAAGGGTCTGACGGGACGGGACAGAGCCACGGACGCTGCGCCTTCCGTTAACCGCGTGAGGCAGGAGCGGGGTGCGGAGGCAGCACGCCGGACGTCATGAGCTGAATCACGTCACTCACTATGCTCCGCGTTCGTCACAGTTGGCAAGGGGCGGTCTGCGAATTGCAGAATCGGCCGTGCAGTGTGGCCGGTGCACAGGGGCCGTGGCACACTTCAAACGCGACAAGTCCGGTGGAGGGGAGGCATCGTGGCCGACGGCCGTACCGCGCCGACAGTTGGTCAGATGGTCCTCGGCCTGCGACTCAGGGATCTCCGTGAGAGAGCGGACTGCTCTTTCGCCGAGGCCGCCGCCGCCCTGAGTGTCAACTCCACTACGGTCCGTCGCATGGAAAAGGCCGAAGTCGGCCTCAAGCCGCCGTATGTGGAGAAACTGCTCAAAACGTACGGCGTACCGGAAGCCGAGATCTCCTCCTTCCTCTTCCTCGTGGACGAGGCCAACCAGCCCGGCTGGTGGCACCGCTTCCGCGACGTTCTGCCCTCCTGGTTCAGCCTCTACGTCAGCCTTGAGGGCGAGGCCGGCCTCATCCGCGCCTACGAGCCCCACTGCGTGCCCGGCCTGCTGCAGACCGAGGACTACGCGGGGGCTCTGCTGCGCACCGGGTTCCCCAACGCGAGCGAGGAGGAGCTCGGGCGCCGCGTCGCCCTGCGCATGGAGCGGCAGGAGCTGCTGCGCCGACCGGACGCACCACGACTGTGGGTGCTGCTGGAGGAGCAGGTGGTGCGCCGCCACGTCGGTGAACCGGGCGTGATGCGCGCTCAGATCGACCGGCTCATCGAGAGCACAGCCATGCCGAACGTGACCGTGCAGGTCATACCGTTCACCGCCGGCCCTCACCCCGCGATGTTCGGTCCCTTCCAGCTGTTCCGGTTCGACATCCCCGAACTGCCCGACATCGTCTACACCGAGAGCCTGAGCGGAGCCGTCTACCACGACGAGCGTGCCGAAACCGCCGTCTACCTGGAGGCCTTGGACCGCATGGGCGCGCAGGCCGCGCCCGCAACACGCACCGAGAGTCTCCTCGGTGAGATCCGCAAGGAGTTCTGAGACATGGGTCGCAAGCGATGAGCCGCATCTACAACGGCATGCCCGCCAGCGAGCTCGGCAGCGAGGGTTGGCACAGGCCGTGGAGCGGCCCGAACGGCGGCAACTGCCTCGAGATGATGATGCTGACCGACGGCAGAGTCGCCCTGAGGCAGTCCACCGACCCGGACGGACCCGCGCTGATCTACGACCCCCACGAGATCGACACCTTCATACGGGGCGCCAAGCGCGGTGACGCCGACTTCCTGCTCATATGACCCCGCGCGACGAGGACGAGGACAGACCAGGCAGACCAGGCAGGCCAGGACCGGAACGGAGACAGCCGTTGACTGGAGCGACTGGACAAGGCCAGGCACCACAGGCACCGCAAGCACCGCACATCGACTCCGGCAGACCGCACCCCGCCCGGATGTACGACTACTACCTGGGCGGCCGGAACCACTTCGAGGCCGATGCGAAAGCGGCAGAGGCGGTTGCCGCCGCCATGCCCGTCGTATGGTCCGCGGCCCGCGCCAACCGCGACTTCACGGCCCGGGCCACGCGCTGGCTCGCGGCCGAGCGCGGCATACGCCAGTTCCTGGACATCGGCTCCGGCATCCCCACAGAGCCCAATCTGCACCAGGTCGCACAGGCGCTGGCGCCCGAGGCGAAGGTCCTCTACAGCGACAACGACCCGCTCGTCCTGGAGCATGCCCAGGAGCTGCTGCGCGGCGCACCGGAGGGCCGCACCGCCTACATTCACGCGGATGTGACCGACCCCGAGAGCATCCTGGACGCCCCCGAGCTGAGCGACACGATCGACCTCGGCCGTCCCGTGGCGCTCTCCGTGAACGCCCTCTTCCACTTCATCGGCGACGAGCACCGCCCGTACGACATCGTCCATACGCTGCTCGGTGCGCTCCCTGCGGAGAGCTACCTCGTGCTCAGCCACACCACAGCCGACTTCGTCGACGCCGCCCGCGCCGCGGGAGCCGAGGCCGCGCTGCAGACCTACGCGGAGAGCGGCTCTCCGCTGCGGCCCCGTACACACCGCGAAGTGGCCCGCTTCTTCGACGGCCTCGATCTGACCGACCCCGGCCTGGTGGTCCCCCACCGCTGGCGTCCGGACAGTGACACTCCCACCTTCGGGGCCACCGAGATCCCCGGCTACGTCGGCGTCGCGCGCAAGCCCTGACTCCCCCGGCACCGGAGCCGGGGGGCGGGCGTTGACACGGAGCGGCACCCGGAAGCAGGATAAGCAAGCGCTTAGAATGAGGTCCTCTCACGCCGCCGACCGGGATCGGATCACGCCATGGCCACACCCTCGCTCCTCCTCTCCCGCCGGGACCTGGACTTCCTCCTCTACCAGTGGCTCGACGCCGAGGAGCTGACCGGGCGGCCCCGCTTCGCCGAGCACTCGCGTGAGACCTTCGACGCCGTGCTCGACCTCAGCGAGCAGATCGCCACGCGTCACTTCGCACCGCACAACAAGAAGAACGACCAGGAAGAGCCGCGGTTCGACGGCGAGCGCGTGCACACGCTCCCGGAGGTGAAGCAGGCGCTGGACGCCTTCACCAAGGCCGATCTGCTCGCCTCGCCCATGGACGAGGAACTCGGCGGCATGCAGCTGCCGCAGATGGTGACCACCGCCTGCTTCAGCTGGTTCCAGGCCGCCAACGTCGGCACCTCCTCGTACGTCTTCCTCACGCTCGGCAACGCCCGGCTGCTGTGCGAGCACGGTTCTCAGGAGCAGATCGACACCTACGTACGCCCGATGCTCGCCGGGCGCTTCTTCGGCACCATGTGCCTCTCGGAGCCGCAGGCGGGCTCCTCACTCGCGGACGTCACCACGCGCGCGGAGCCTCAACAGGACGGCACCTACCGGCTTTTCGGCAGCAAGATGTGGATCTCGGCCGGCGACCACGAACTGGCGGAGAACATCGTCCATCTGGTGCTTGCCCGCATCCCCGGAGGCCCTCCGGGGGTCAAGGGCCTGTCCCTGTTCATCGTGCCGAAGCACCTCGTCGGCGCGGACGGCAGCGTCGGCGAGCGCAACGACGTCGTGACCGCCGGACTCAACCACAAGATGGGCTACCGCGGTACGACCAACGCGCTGCTCAACTTCGGTGAGGGCGCGCACAGTCCGGGCGGGACGGCGGGCGCCGTCGGCCATCTCGTCGGTGAACCGCACCGCGGGCTCGCGTACATGTTCCACATGATGAACGGCGCCCGCATCGGCGTGGGAGCGGGCGCGATGGCGCTCGGCTACACCGGCTATCTCAAGTCCCTCGACTACGCACGCCAGCGTCCGCAGGGCCGTCCTGTCGCGGCCAAGGACGCCACCGCGCCACAGGTCCCGATCATCGAACACGCCGACGTACGGCGGATGCTGCTCGCACAGAAGTCGTACGTCGAGGGCGCGCTCGCCCTGCTGCTGTACTGCTCACGGCTCGTCGACGAGCAGAACACCGCCAAGTCCGACGAGGAGCGGGCACACGCGCGTCTGCTGCTGGACGTACTGACACCGATCGCCAAGAGCTGGCCCTCGCAGTGGTGCCTGGAGGCCAACAACCTCGCCATCCAGGTGCACGGCGGCTACGGCTACACCCGCGAGTACGACGTGGAGCAGCACTACCGCGACAACCGCCTCAACCCCATCCACGAAGGCACACACGGCATCCAGGCCCTTGACCTGCTCGGCCGCAAGGCCGTCATGGACAGCGGCGCCGGGCTCGTGGCACTGGGCGAGACCATCGGCACGACGGTGGAGCGCGCGCTCGCCACAGGCGGTGAGGCGGCCGAACTCGCCGCCGCGCTACGGGAGTCGTGGGAGCGGGTCACCAAGGTGACCGCACGGCTGTGGGGCACGGGTGATCCGTCCGTCGCCCTGGCGAACGCCACGGCCTACCTGGAGGCCGTGGGCCACACGGTCGTCGCGTGGATATGGCTCGGCCAGTACCTGGCCACGGCCGGTCACGACGACGGCTTCCACCAGGGCAAGCGGCAGGCGGCCCGCTACTTCTTCCGCCACGAACTGCCCCGCACCGGACCGCAGTTCGACCTGCTGGAGTCCCTCGACACCACCACGCTGGAGACCGACCCGGACTGGTTCTAGTCCCGGCCGGTCACGTGACGTGAAGAGCCCCGGATCCCTGCGTACAGGGTCCGGGGCTCTTCGCTGTGAAGGCGACTGCGGGGACCGAACTAGCGCTTCGAGGACGGCACTTCGTCGTCGCAGTCGATCTTGTCGCCCCTCAGCGGGGCGCCTTCGACGCTGCTGCGGTCGTAGTTCACATCCGCGACATCGGTGCCGTCCGTGCCGGGCCGTACGGTGAACACCTCCTCGTGCTTGTCGCCCTTCACGGGCACGGCGCGCAGGACCGCGCCGGGCAGTGCGGCCGCAACCGTGCTCGCCTTGCGCTCCCAGTACGGGTCGTAGGTGATCTCGGTACGCCCGTTGCGCGGGCCGGCTGCGCTGCGCCGGCCCTCCAGCACGTGGAAGCCGTTGTCCCGCAGGTCCTGCGCCATACGGGCGGCGGGCTCACCGCTGCCCTCGACACGGATCATGACGTCCTCGGGCTCGTACGGCACCGGTTTGCTGCCCGGCGCCGGTCCCGTCGCCGGGTTGCCGGTGATGGGCCGGTCCTCCCGCAGGTCGGCGAAGAGCGCCCTCGCACGCGGCCGGTCCCACCTGAGGGTGGAGCCCCAGACGGGCGCCCGGTAGTCGAATTGGGAGATGGGAACGGTGGCGAACTCGGTCTGCTCTGCCGTCAGTCCGCGCAGTGCCAACGCGAGTCGCGTGAGCTGTCCCATCGTGAAGGTGCTGTCCGTACGCACCGCATCGCGCAGGGAGACGGCGGCCTGCACCAGCTCGCCCGGATCACCGGCGAACCGGTCACCGGCCAGTGTCCGCATCAACTCGCCCAGCACGTGCTGCTGCCGGCGCACCCGGCCCAGGTCGCCGGGCGGATCGACGTGGCGCGCCCGTACGTACCGCAGGGACTTGTCGCCGTTCAGGATGTGTGTGCCCCTGGGCAGCTTCAGGCCTGAATTCTTGTCCTGGAGCGCCTTGTTGGTGCACACCTTCGCGCCCTTGAGCCGGTTGACGGCCTTCTCGAAGCCGACGAAGTCGGTCTCCGCGTAGTGGTCGATACGGACGCCCGTCGCCTGCTCGACGGTGCGGACCGTGAGCGAGGGCCCGCCGTGCGCGTAGGCACTGTTGATCTTGCCGAGGTGGCGCGTGGTGCGGGCTGTGATCTTGCCGAAGCCCTTGCCGCTGTCGCGGTGCGAGGCGAAGCGCACGTACGAGTCGCGGGGGAT
>DATMEI010000308.1:0-5713 GCA_035556995.1 Streptomyces sp. | reverse complement strand
GCCGAGGGCCACGACGTCTCCGGTCCGATCCCGGCCGACTCCGTCTTCCACCAGGGCCTCCAGGGACGCTTCGACGGTGTGCTCTCGCACTTCCACGACCAGGGCCACATCCCGGCCAAGACCGTCGACTTCGACGGCACGGTCTCCGTCACCGTGGGCCTGCCGATCCTGCGTACGTCCGTCGATCACGGCACCGCGTTCGACATCGCCGGTACGGGCATCGCGTCGCCCGGCACCATGGCCGCCGCATTCCGGGCCGGCGTCGACTTCAGCGGCTCCACGGACCGCATCCGTGCCGCGTACGGCAACGGCGCCTGACCGACGATCCCCTGAATCCGTAAGGCTGTTGGAGCAACATGACACCCGCAACACCCTCGAAGCCCCCGACCGGATCACCGATACCGGCGAAGCGATGGACGTACGTCATCCCCGTCGCCGTCGTGATGTACATGCTGGCGTTCCTGGACCGCAGCAACGTCTCGGTGATCCTGCCGTACATGGACGGCGACCTGAGTCTGTCCGCCGCCGACGAGGGCATGGTCCAGGGGATCTTCTTCCTCGGGTATGTCTTCCTCCAGATTCCCGGCGCGATCCTCGCCCAGCGCTGGAGCGCACGTAAGACCGTCGTGATCCTGATGGTCGCCTGGGGCATCGCCGCCATGGCCTGCGGGCTCGTGCAGACAAAGGAGCAGTTCTACGTCGCACGGTTCGTCCTCGGCCTGTTCGAAGGCGGAGTGTGGCCGGCGGTCCTCATCCTCCTGGCCTCCTGGTTCCCGCTGCGCGAGCGTGCCAGGGCCAACGCCCTGTGGATGGCCTGCCTGCCGATCTCGTCCATCCTCATGGCCCCGCTGTCCGGCCTGATGCTGGACCACACCGACTGGCGCTGGGTGCTGGTGCTCCAGGGCCTTCCGCCGCTGATCTGGGCCGTGGTGTGGTGGTTCGCCGTAGCCGACCACCCGTCCCAGGCCCGCTGGATCTCCCGCGAAGAGGCCGAGCACGTCGAGAGTTCACTCGCCGAGGACGAAGCGGCCAAGCCCTCCGTCGGCAGCGGCTCCTACCTCGACGCGATCAAGCAGAAGTCCGTGCTCATCCTGATCGCGATCTACTTCTTCTGGATCACCGGCTTCTACGGCTTCACGCTGTGGCTGCCCTCCGTCATCAAGACCCTCACCAACGACGGCTCTTCGACGGAAGTCGGGCTGCTCAGCGCGATCCCGTTCACCGTGGCGCTGATCGTGATGATCGCCAACGCCGCCTGGTCGGACCGCACCGGCAAGCGGCGGCAGGCCGTCGCCGTCCCACTCGTCGTCAGCATCGTCGCGTTGCTGCTCGGGCAGGTCGTGGAGGGAGGCGTCCTCCAGATGCTGCTGCTCTGCGTCGTCGCCGGCGCGCTCTACGCCCCGTACGGCCCGTTCTGGGCCATTCCCGCCGGGGTGCTGCGCATCGAGGTGGTGGCGGTCGCCATGGGTCTGATCAACGCCCTCGGCAACCTGGGCGGTTACGTCGGCCCGTACATCGTGGGCTGGCTGACCGACAGCACCGGAACGAGCACGACGGGCTTCGGTGTGCTGACCGGATTCCTCGCCGTGGCCGTGGTGCTGGTGCTCGTGGGGCTGCGTCCCTCCGCCGAGGCCGTGACGACGGCACCGGAATCGGCACGCGAATCCGGCTCCGGCTCCGGCTCCTCCGACGAGGTCTTCGCGGGGGACAAGCGATGACCGGTGCCCGTCCCCGCGCCAACCCGGCAACCCCCGCCCCTCGGGCGCCTCGCCGTGGCACCGCACAGCGCCGCGACGACATCCTGCGGGAGGTACTCGCGGGCAACGGCGACATATTCGATCTCGCCGCCCGCTTCGGGATCTCGGTCTCCACAGTCCGCCGTGATCTCCAGCAACTGGCCGGGGACGGGCACATCCACCGCACCTACGGAGGCGCCGTCGCCGGCGGCCACCCCGAACTCACCCTGGACGAGAAGGAATCCGGCAACCGCACCCAGAAGGAAGCCATCGCACGGGCCGCGTCCGAACGCGTCTCCGACGGGGACGTCGTCCTGATCGACGCGGGCACCACCACCGGGTGGCTCGCCCGGATGCTGCAGTCGCGGAGCGGGATCACCGTCATCACCAACTCCACCATCGCCGTACGCCATCTCATGGAGGCCCGCGGCGTCGAACTGATCGTGCTGGGCGGCCGGGTGCGTCGCCCCAACGGCGCGATCCTCGGCCCCGAAGGCGACGAGACGCTGCGGCGGCTCACGCCCGACCTGGTCTTCCTCGGCGCGGACGGACTGCACGCGAGCGACGGCCTGTCATGCCCCACCCTCGAACAGGCCCACTCCAAGGAGCTCATGGCGGAGCGCGGACGCGAAGTGTTCGTACTGGCCGACGAATCGAAGCTGGGCAACAGCCCGTTCCCGTACCACGCGCGGCAGCACGGGCCGTGGACGCTGTTCACCGACGAGGGGGCGGCACCGGAGACGGTGAAGGAGTTCACCGTGACGGGACAGTGCACGGTGGTGACGGCGTAGCCGCTGTGACCTGCGCTCTCACGAGTGGCGCGGGAGTCACGGGCGGGCGACGGAGCGTCATCGGTGCCTCAGCACGTTGACCACCCGGCCATTGGGGTCACGGACGAAGAACCGGCGCACTCCCCACTCCTCATCCTGCAAGGGGTGCACGACCTCCGCGCCGCTCTCCCGCATCAACTCGTAGGCCGCATCCACATCGTCCACCTCGACGCTCATGTCGGGCACGACCGGCGCGGACTTGTCGTGGCTCATGAAGGTGACTTGCGCCGTGGGGTTGGAAGGAGAGGCGAGCGTCATGACCCAGCCATGGTTCATGACCTCCTCGAACCCCAGGAGACCGTAGAAGTCCCTGCTCTCCTCCATGGCCTCTGATCGGATGTCGGGCATGACGCGGCGGATGGACATGGGCGACTCCTGCTGACAGGTGAGAGCAAAGGTGCCTCTGATTCTCTCCAATGGGCGCTGCGGCGCACCCGTCGCCACACGCACTTGCGCAACAGGCCCTAGCGGGGCCATTTGAGGCTCTGCTCGTTCGCTTCGCGGACCTTGGCGAGGAGTTCTTCGCGGCGCAGTAACTCCTCGTCCACCGCGTCTGGATGCTCCCGTTCAGCAGCTGGTTCCGGTTCATCGCTCATGAGCCGGACCCCGCAGGGCTTCCGCCAACTTCCGGGCGACGCCGGGGTTGCAGCGTCCGAGGTCCACGAGCGGTGGCAGATAGTCACAGCCGAAGGTCACGGTGTCGAGCCCCAGCGAGGGCAGAAGGATGCCCGCGTCGGCCAGTGCCTCACGCAATTCGTCCCGCGCCGACTCCGCGTCTTCCGTTGCGTCAACTGCGGCTTCTTGTCCAGCCGTTCCCATGTGCGTTCCGTTCTCTGTGCTGCTTTCGCCTTCCGCTGACGAGCATGAATGCGTACAGCTACGATCACCAGGGGTAACGGTTTTCGGAGCACCGAGGCGAAAACGGGGAGCAACAGTGCCCGCACCGAAGGAACTTGACCCGTCCACGTCCCTCGCAGCGCTGTACGGAGCGAAGCTGCGCAAGCTCCGCACCCGTGCGGGATGGACCCAGCGGGAACTGGGCGACAAGGTCCCCATCGCCCACAGCCGCATCGCCCAGTTCGAGCTGGGCAATGAGACACCGCCGGAGGACGTCTCCGCCAAGCTGGACGAACTCCTCGGCGCGGACGGTGACTTGACCGACCTGTGGGGTCACGTCAAACGGACGCCGATCCCCGACTGGGCGCGCATGTTCGTGGCATACGAGGCCCGCGCAACCGCGATGTACAAGTACATGGCCCACAGCGTCCCTGGCCTTTTGCAGACGGAGCCCTACGCCCGCGCGGTGCTGAGCGTCGGCCAGGTTTACGGCAACGGCACGGCCGAGGAGGTGGAGGAGAAACTGGCAGCACGCATGGCTCGCCAAGCTGTCCTTGGCCACTCTCCCCCTGCGTGGCTGTGGGTCGTTCTGGACGAAGCTGTCCTGCACCGCGTTGTAGGCGGACCGCCGGTCATGAAGGAACAACTGGGCCATCTGCTCGACATGGGCGCGCTGCCACGCGTCACCCTGCAGATCCTTCCGTACGAGAGAGGTGCACACCCAGGCATGGGCGGTTCGGTGACGCTCCTCACTCTCCCCGGCAGCGGACAGGTGGTGTACTTGGAGGGCATCAATTCCGGGACGCTGGTGGAGGCGCCGGGGGAGGCCGAGCAATACGCCATCGCCTACGACCTCTTGCAGGCCAACGCGCTGCCGCCGGATAAGTCTGCGGACTTTCTCCGCAAGGTGATGGAGGACCGTTACTCATGCCCGCCGAGCGACCTGACCTGACCAACGCCGTCTGGCGCAAGAGCAGTCGCAGCAACCCTTCCGGCGGCGACTGCGTCGAGGTCGCTGACGGGATACCCGGCAACGTCCCGGTCCGCGACAGCAAGGCCCCGGCAGGTCCCACCCTCAACTTTTCCGCGACTGCGTGGGCCTCCTTCGTCGCCGACCTGAAGCAGGCCGGGTGAGTTGCCCGAACATGAAGTGACGTAGCCGGAATAGTCAGAAACGCCGTACAACCTCCGTGTGGGTCAGAGAGTCACATCATCACCGCCCCCCGTTCACACTCTCAACACTCCATCGGAGACCCGAAGATGAAACTCCGCACATCCGTTGCCGCCGCTCTCGCCGCCGGGGCGCTGGCGTTGGCGCTCGCCCCTTCCGCCGCTCTGGCCCACGGGGGTGGCACCCCCTTCAAGAACTGCACCGAGGCGTACAAGGCCGGGCACTCCAACATCGAGAAGGGCAGCGTGCACTACGGCCCGCACCTGGACCGTGACAAGGACGGCGTGGGCTGCGACAAGCCGCCGGCCGGCTTCGTTCCGGCCGACGACGCCACGGACGAGGGCGATGACCAGGCCGAGGACACCGGGCAGAAGCCCGCAGAGCCCGCGGAGCAGGACGGCGGCAACCTGGCCGAGACCGGGGGCGATGACATGACGCCTTACGTCGCTGCTGGTGGCGCTGCCGCTCTCCTCGCAGGGGCCGGCGTACTGGCTGCGACTCGTAAGCGCCGCGCCGGCAACTGACCCGCGTCGGTCAGCTGAGAGGCCCCGTCGTCCTGCTGTGCAGCTGATGGCGGGGCCTCGTCACGTTGCCGTCAGTGCCCGCGTGGGCGCCAACGCCACGCCAGGCGCGTTCGCGCGCTCACCGCGAACCTCCCGCCCGAGTCCGTGCCCATCCACCATCCGGCCCGCTTCCTGGAGCACCGCCTTACGGCTCTGCTGCCGCCCCCGCTGCCTGCCGAGGCCCTACCCGCTCCGCGGCGGCGCGGACAGTACGGCGCTGACCCTTCGCATGACCGCCACCAAGGCCCCGAAAGCCGCCGAGTAGCCGCGACCGGATCAAGTTCGCGACACACGACATGACCTGACGCCGCATCAGACAAAAGTGCGTGTTGCGGGACGGAAGCGATGTTCTTTGCGAATAGCTTCGGCTACACCTGCGCGCGATCTCTGCTGATCGCGCCTCAGTCCTCATGGAAGTGGAGAAGTAATGCGCAAGCTTCGCGAAGCTGCCGTAGTGGCCGCCATGCTCGGCAGCGTCAGCATGCTCGGTGCCGGCATCGCGTCCGCCGGTGACGTGGAGCAGGAGCTCCCGACCGTCAACTGCGAGCAGGACGCCAGCAGCAACACCTCAACAAC
>DATMEI010000307.1:0-3040 GCA_035556995.1 Streptomyces sp. | reverse complement strand
TGCAGAAGGACTTCG
This sequence comes from Streptomyces sp., assembly GCA_035556995.1. Classification (GTDB taxonomy): domain Bacteria; phylum Actinomycetota; class Actinomycetes; order Streptomycetales; family Streptomycetaceae; genus Streptomyces. The sequence goes on along the minus strand of DATMEI010000307.1, from coordinate 3,025 downwards.
GTGAGCAGAGGGTCATCGATACGCCGCTCGCCGAGTCCGGCATCGTCGGCTCGGCGATCGGGCTGGCGCTGCGGGGCTACCGTCCCGTCGTGGAGATCCAGTTCGACGGGTTCGTCTTCCCGGCGTACGACCAGATCGTCACGCAGCTCGCCAAGATGCACGCTCGCGCACTGGGCAAGATCAAGCTTCCCGTCGTCATCCGCATCCCGTACGCGGGCGGCATCGGCGCCGTCGAGCACCACAGTGAGTCGCCCGAGGCGCTGTTCGCCCACGTCGCGGGGCTCAAGTGCGTCTCGCCGTCGAACGCCTCGGATGCCTACTGGATGATGCGCCAGGCCATCGAGAGCGACGACCCCGTCATCTTCTTCGAGCCCAAGCGCCGCTACTGGGACAAGGGCGAGGTGGACGTCACCGCCATCCCCGCCCCCCTGCACGCCGCACGGATCGCCCGTCAGGGCAGCGATCTCACACTTGCGGCCTACGGGCCCATGGTGAAGACGTGCCTGGAGGCGGCGACCGCGGCGCAGGAGGAGGGCCTGTCCCTCGAAGTGGTCGACATGCGCTCGATGTCTCCCATGGACTTCGACACTCTCCAGAAGTCCGTCGAGAAAACCGGCAGGCTTGTGGTGGTGCACGAGGCACCCGTCTTCCTGGGGACCGGCTCGGAGGTGGCCGCCAGAATCACGGAGCGGTGCTTCTACCACCTGGAGGCCCCGGTGCTGCGTGTGGGCGGATTCCACGCGCCGTATCCGCCGGCCCGGTTGGAGGACGAGTACCTTCCGGGTCTGGACCGGGTGCTCGATGCCGTCGACCGCGCCCTGGCGTACTGAGGAGAGTCGTGACGATGACTGAGAGCGCGACCCGAATCCGTGAGTTCAAGATGCCCGATGTGGGCGAGGGTCTGACGGAGGCAGAGATCCTCAAGTGGTACGTCCAGACCGGTGACACGGTCACCGACGGCCAGGTCGTCTGCGAGGTCGAGACGGCCAAGGCCGCCGTCGAACTGCCCATCCCCTTCAACGGTTCCGTGCACGAGCTGCGCTTCACCGAGGGGACGACGGTGGACGTCGGCACCGCGATCATCTCCGTGGACACCGACCCCTCGGCGGGGCCGCTGGAGGGAGAACCGGGAGGGGAAGGCACAGTGCCCGCCCAGGCTCCCCCCTCCGACGCCGCACCCGAAGGCGAGGGCGAAGGCGGCAAGCGGCAGCCCGTGCTGGTCGGTTACGGCGTGACGGAGTCGCCGACGAAGCGCCGTCCGCGCAAACAGCAGCCCCCGGCCGCGGATGCCGTACAGGAAGCCGTGCAGGGCGAGTTGAACGGGCACCGGGAAGCCGCTGCCGTCCCGGAAGCAGCGGCCAACGGTTACGCCACCGAGGCACGGCCGCTCGCCAAGCCGCCTGTCCGCAAGCTCGCCAAGGACCTCGGCATCGACCTGACGACGGTGATACCGACCGGCCCGGACGGCGTCATCACGCGTGAGGACGTGCACGCCGCAGCCGCACCCGCCCCCGCCGCACCTTCCCGTCCGGCAGCGCCGCAGCCCGTGGCGGACCGGGACCAGGGTGCGGCTCCGGGCGCTGTCGCGGGTACGGCGGCCGGTGCCGGGGAAGCCCGCGAGACCCGGATCCCGGTGCGCGGCGTACGCAAGGCCACGGCTCAGGCCATGGTCAACAGTGCCTTCAGCGCTCCGCACGTCACGGAGTTCGTGACCGTCGACGTGACCCGGACGATGAAACTCGTACGGGAGCTGAAGCAGGACCCGGACATGCAGGGGCTGCGCGTGAACCCGCTGCTGCTGGTGGCCAAGGCGTTCCTGGTCGCTCTGCGCCGTCACCCGGAGGCCAACGCGTCCTGGGACGAGGCGAATCAGCAGATCGTCCAGAAGCACTACGTCAATCTGGGCATCGCCGCGGCCACGCCGCGGGGCCTGGTCGTCCCCAACATCAAGGACGCCCATGCCCAGACCCTGCCCGAACTGGCCGAGTCCCTGGGTGAGTTGGTCGCCATCGCCCGCGAGGGGAAGACCAGCCCGGCAGCGATGCAGGGCGGCACGGTGACCATCACAAACGTCGGCGTCTTCGGCGTCGACACCGGTACGCCCATCCTCAACCCCGGTGAGTCCGCGATCCTCGCCTTCGGGCAGGTGCGGCAGCAGCCGTGGGTGCACAAGGGCAAGGTCAAGCCGCGCGACGTCACCACCCTCGCGCTCTCCTTCGATCACCGTCTGATCGACGGGGAGTTGGGCTCCAAGTTGCTGGGGGACGTGGCGGCGGTGCTGGAGCATCCCAGGCGTCTGATGACCTGGAACTGAGCGGCGGACCAGCCGACCGGCCCGTCCGGTCCGGTGCGGCTGGTCTGCCGGCCTGAACGTCCGGTTGCTGTCGGTGCGTCCGTACGGCGACGGGGGGCCGTGCGGGCGTCCGGCGGCCCGGATACGTGTGATGCCGGGCACCCTCCGATGCGGAGGGTGCCCGGCATCCGCGTGTGCGGGCCCCTTGCGGCCCCGTTGAGGCGTCCTTGGGGCCTCGCCTGCCGCCGTTGAGGCGTCCGCATCGCGGACTCGTGAGGCGCACGCATCTGTGTTGTATCTAAGCTGTGCACATGTCCGTTTCCATCGACGTCCCCACCGGCCCGCCCCGGCAGCCGCCCGCCGCCGAGCGCGTCTACACGCACGTCAAGCAGGCCGTGCTCGACCGCCGTTACGAGGGCGGGATGCTGCTGACCGAGGGCGAACTCGCCGAGGCCGTCGGCGTCTCCCGTACGCCCGTACGGGAAGCGCTGCTCCGCCTGGAGGCCGAGGGCCTGATCAAGCTGTATCCGAAGAAGGGCGCGCTCGTCCTGCCCGTATCGGCGCAGGAGATCACCGACGTCGTCGAGACGAGGCTGCTGGTCGAGCAGCATGCGGTGCGCAAGTCGTCCGAGCCTGTGCGCGCGGGCCTGATCACTCGTCTCGAGGAGCTGCTCGCGGAGCAGCGCGCCCACGCCGACGCCGGCGACCTGACCGCGTTCGCGGTGAGCGACC
>DATMEI010000306.1:0-10129 GCA_035556995.1 Streptomyces sp. | reverse complement strand
CCTGCTGCTGGGCGAGCAGGCTGTCGCGCAGCTGGAACTCCGACAGGAGGGTCTGCGCGAGGCTCTGCATGCTCTCCATGTGGTCGGAGCTCCACTGGCGCGGTCGCATGTCGGCCACGCACACGGTGCCCAGGATCACGCCGGTGTGGTCCAGCAGCGGCGTGCCCAGATAGGACCGCACGCCCATCTCGTTGACGAGTGGATTGCCCTTGAACCGCGGGTAGTCGAAGACGTCGTCCAGGGCGAGCTGCGCCTTGTCGGCGACGACGTGCGGGCAGAAGCCGTAGTCGATGGGCGCCTCGCGGGCGACCTCCGGGATGTCGGCGAGGTCGAACGCGATGCCGCGGTCCTCCCCCGCACTGCTGTCATCGGGATTCGCGGGCGGAACGTACATGCCGCGGAACATCTGCCGCTCGTCGTTGATGAAGTTGACCATCGCGAGCGGCGCTTGGGCGAACCGGCCCGCGAGGCGGGCGACGTGGTCGAACTTCGCTTCGGGGTCAGTGGTGTTGAGACCGAGTATCTGCAGCCGACGCCTGCGCTGCTCGCCCTCTTCCGGGGCCTGATTGGGTGTCCGGGGATCCATGGACGCACATGAAACCAGACCGGGGACCAAACGTACCGCCCCCGAGGGAACTTGGGGTACTTCCGGTCACAACGGCACCATCACCGCCCGCCGTTGGAACCGGCCGGCCCGAACTGCACCTGTGAGGGATCAGTCTGGCATTCTGTCCAGTTTTCTTCTTCCCAATCGCCTGACGATCACTTCCCGCCAATCCGCTGACCGCTATCGAGCGGAAACCCTCTCGCATATGACAATGGGTGCCGCGTGTTTGCCGTGCAAACGGCGGGACGCAACTGCCCCCGCGGCGCACATGGGTCGAGTGTGCGGACCTACGGCGCATGGGGCAGGGTGTGACGCTCTTCCACCGTGAGCGGTGCGGAGAGACCGACCGAGTCGAGGCGTGAGGAGGAAGCGCAACGTGGCGAGCCGCGTACGTCACTCCACGGGGAGCATCGTGCCGCCGGCTTCCGCAGCAGAGCCCTGGCAGTGAAACGGTTATGGACTGTCTCCTACGAACTCCACGAATCCCCATGAGACTTGCGGCACCGGTGCGTCCCCCTCGCATCGTCCGGATCGGCCCACCCCCACGAACCACCCGCCGCACCGGCACCCTCCGCGAGGACGGGCCCGCCGACACCGTCGGCAGGCCTTTCGTCGAGAGGGCGGTCCCCCCACGGCCGTGCCGTGCACGAGCCCGCCGTACGCGTGCCCTGCGACGCAGATCCCGTACGGCAAAAATCCCGGCAAGACACCTGGCCGGGAGTCGCTGACCCGCACGAAGTCAGAGCTCATTCATCGAATGGCAAGTTCTACCTGCCCGTTCCTGGGGCGCGGTTCCCCCGGCACGGCGGTCCCGAAGACAGCACGAACACTCCGGGCCGCCCACCGCTGGGGAGTCTGCGGCGCAGGTGAACGCACCACCGGCAGGGACATCAGGGAAGCATCGAAGGGGTGTACGGGTGAAGAGGTCGAAGGCGGACATCGAAGCACGGTCGGTGGCTGTGATCGGCATGGCGGGCCGGTTCCCCGGCGCGTCCGGAGCCGATCAGCTCTGGGAACTACTGCGCGACGGGCTGGACGCCACGAGCGAGACACCGTCCGACCGCTATGACGTGGACGTCCTCTACTCCCCATCCGGTGAGGCCGGAACGATCGGCAGCCGCCGCGCGGGCTACGTCGAAGGCATGGCGGACTTCGACGCCGAGTTCTTCGAGATGTCGCACACCGAGGCCGTCGAACTCGACCCGCAGCACCGCCTGTTGCTCATGGCGACCTGGGAGGCCCTGGAAGACGCCGGGCAGCGGCCCGACGCGCTCGCCGGAAGCAGGACGGGAGTCTTCGTCGGCAACGCACGCGCCGACTTCCTCGAACAGCGGTTCCGGGACGGGCTTCAGGCCGTCACCCCCTCCGCCTTCCACAACTTCCGCTCGCTGCTGCCGGCCCGTCTCTCCTACGTCTTCGACTTCCGCGGCCCCAGCATCACGGTCGACACCGCCTGCTCGTCCTCCCTCGCCGCCATCCACGCGGCCGTCCAGAGCCTGCGCGCGCAGGAGAGCCCACTGGCGGTCGTGGCGGGGGTGAACCTCGCACTCCGCCCCGACGAGGGCGTCATGATGACGCAGGCCGGGACGCTGGCCGGCGACGGCCGCAGCAAGTTCGGCGACGCAAACGCCGACGGTTTCGCGCCGAGCGACGGTGTCGGCGTCGTCGTCCTCAAACCCCTCGCCGACGCACGCGCCGACGGCGACCGCATCCGGGCGGTGATCCGGGGCAGCGCCGTGAGCAACGACGGCCGCACCAGCGGCTCACTGCTGACGCCCTCCGTGGCGGGCCAGACCCAGGTGCTCAGGTGGGCGTACGAGGACGCCGGAGTCGCCCCGTCGGACGTCGACTTCGTCGAGGCACACGGAACGGGCTCACCGGCGCTCGACCCGGTCGAGTTCAGCGCCCTCGGCGAAGTGCTCGGCGAGGGCAGGCCGTCGGACAGGCCCTGCTACGTCGGATCGGTCAAAACCAACATCGGTCACGCGGAGGCCGCGGGCAGCATGGCCGGGCTGATCAAGACGGTCCTGTGCCTGGAACACGGCCAGATCCCGCCCAGCCTCCACCTCGACACCCCGAACCCGCTGGTCCCCTGGGACGAGCTGCCGCTCGAAGTCCCCTCCAAGCTCCACGAGTTGCCCGACCACGGCAGGCCGGCCCTCGCGGGGATCACAGGGCAGGGCGCCTCATGTCTGAACGCGCACCTGGTCGTCGCTCAAGGCGAGACCCGCGCCGCGGGCAGCAACCCCCCGCTGCTGCGGCGGCCCAGGCTGAGCAGCAAGGCGTACGTACTGGCGCTCTCCGCGCGCACGCCCGCGGCTCTCGAAGCGCTGGCCCGCACCTACAGGCACTATCTGGGCCCCGACGGGCAAGGCTCGGCCTTCGCGCTCCGCGACATCTGCTACAGCGCGGCGACGCGCCGTCAGCACCACGCGCACCGGCTGGCCGTGACGGGAACCTCCCACGACGAGATGATCGCCGCGATCGGCCACTTCCTGAACGGTGCGGAGCCGGTCTTGGACAAGCACACCAAGAGGCTGTCCGCGGTCGTGGAGCGATACCGCAGCGGCCAGGCCGTCAGCTCGGACCAACTCTTCGGCTCCAGCGGCCGGTTCGTACCGCTGCCCACCTACCCCTGGCAGACGAAGCGCTACTGGCCGGGCGAGCGGACGCACGAGGACGACACGGGCGACCTGGCGTCGGCGGTGCTGCGCGAGCACGCGCGCAACCCCCAGACGGAGTTCACGAACAGCTCTCTGCTCTCCGAGATCGGCATCGACTCGCTGGCAAGGCTCCAGATCACCGTCAAGCTGGCCAGCGACCACGACTACGAGGTCGACGCTGAGGAGTTGGCCGAGCTGCGCACCGTGGGCGAGCTGCGCGACTGGCTCCACACGCTGGAGGCGCAGACCGTATGAGCAGTCCGACGGGCGCCGGCCCGCAGACCTTGTACGCATGGTTCACCGACTCCGCCGAGAGGTTCGGCGAGCACACGGCGCTGGAGGTGGGCGCCTGGAAGCTGACCTACCGCGAACTGCGGGAACTGGCCGATGAGTTCGCCGTGCGGCTGGTCGCCGCGAACGGCGGCGTCCCGCCGCGGCGCGTCGGGCTGCTGGCGGGCCGCTCGGTCACCGCCTACGCCGGCTACCTCGCCGTACTGCGCGCCGGAGCCGCGGTCGTGCCGCTCAACCCCGAGTTCCCCGCCACGCGCAACGCGGCCATGGCGGCGGCAGCCGAACTGGACCTGGTCGTCACCGACACCCCGCAGTCCGCCGACGCCGAGCTGGAGGTGCCGCTGCTCGTGGTGGGGGCCGCGGAACTGGCCGAACTGGCCGAACTGGCGGAGCCGGCCGGGCCGGAGAAGCCGACCACCGGGCCGACCGCCGAGTTGCCGCCCTGCCCGGCCACACCCGACGACGTCGCCTACATCATCTTCACGTCGGGATCGACCGGCACTCCCAAGGGAGTTCCGGTGCTGCACCGCAACGTCGCCGCCTACCTCTCCCATGTGGTGCCCCGGTACGAGGCGGGCCCCGGCAGCAGGCTGTCGCAGGCCTTCGACCTCACCTTCGACGGCTCGGTCTACGACCTGTTCGTCGCCTGGGGCTCCGGCGGCACGCTTGTCGTCCCGATGCGCAGCCAGCTCATGTCACCGGTGAAGTTCATCAACGCGCAGCGGCTCACCCACTGGTTCTCGGTGCCCTCGCTGGCGTCCTTCGCCTCGCGCCTGGGCACCCTGGTGCCGGACGCCATGCCCACGCTGCGCTGGAGCGTCTTCGGCGGCGAACCGCTGCCCTTCGCACAGGCGTTGGCGTGGCAGGCCGCCGCCCCGCACAGCACGCTGGAGATCCTTTACGGACCGACCGAGGTCACGGTCTCGTGCACCGAATACCTGCTGCCGCGCGACCCGGAGCAGCAGCTCAGGCCGTCCAACGGGACCGTACCGATCGGGACTTGCTACCCGTCGCTGGAACATCTCCTGCTGGACGAGGACGGAGTCCCCTGCAGCGAGGGCGAGTTGTGCGTACGCGGCCCGCAGCGCTTCCCCGGCTACCTGGACCCGGCGAACAACGCGGGCCGCTTCCTGTCACTCGACGCCGACGGCACGGTGCACCACAGCACCGGCGGCGCGGCACCGCCGCCCGACGATCACTGGTACCGCACAGGCGACCGCGTCGCCCTCCAGGACGGCCAACTGGTGCACCTGGGGCGGATCGACCACCAGGTCAAGATCCGCGGTTACCGCATCGAGCTCGGAGAGATCGAGGCCATGCTCAGAGAGCTGCCCGGAGTGCGGGACGCGATCGTCCTGGCCGTGCAGGGCCGCGACGGGCAGAACGACCTGGAGGCGGCGGTCAGCGGCCCGCAGGCCCGCGACACGGAACGGATGTTCGCGGCGCTGAGCGCGAGCCTGCCCGCGTACATGGTTCCGCGCAGAATCACCGTCGTCGACGAGCTCCCCCTCAACGCACACGGCAAGACCGACCGGCGCGCACTGGCCGCGGCACTCGCCGGCACCCACGGCTGACAGATGCCGGCTGCGCGCGAACCTCGTATATTCCTTCCTTCTCCGCGCCCCCTGCCCGCCGTCTCCCGCGCGCCGACCCTCTGCGAGGAAACATGTTCGATGCCATCGTCGTGGGAGCGCGCTGCGCCGGATCGCCCACGGCCATGCTGCTCGCCCGCGCGGGATACCGGGTACTGATGCTGGACCGGGCGGAGTTCCCCTCCGACACACTCTCCACCCACCTCATCCACCAGCCCGGCGTCGCCGCGCTCGCCCGCTGGGGCCTGCTGGACCGCGTACGCGCCTCCGGCTGCCCGCCCCTCGACCAGGCGGTGTACGAAGTGGCCGACATCCGCCTCGAAGGCTGCAGCGGGGGCGTGGAGGGGCAGCGCGCCGGATACGCACCGCGCCGCCACGTGCTGGACGCCGTCCTCGTGGACGGCGCCGTCGCCGCCGGCGTCGAATTCCGCGCCCACTGCTCGGTCAGCGGACTGCTGACCGACGAGACGGGCCGCGTCGCAGGCGTCGAAGGGACGTACCGCGGCCGCCGGTTCACCGAACGCGCCCGTCTCGTCATCGGTGCCGACGGCATGCGCTCCAGGGTCGCCGGGCTCTGCGGCGCGGAACTCACCTCGCAGAAACCGCGGTTGACGTGCGCCTACTACGCGTACTGGGAAGACGTCCCCGCCAGCCTGGAGTTGTACGAGCGGCCGGGAGCCTGGGTGGCCGCGGTGCCGACCAACGACGGCGCGACGCTCGTGCTGGCGTACTTCCCCCAGTCCCGTTTCGACGAGGTCCGCAAGGACGCCGAAAGCGCCCATCTGGAACAGGTGCGCAGCACAGCGCCCGCCCTGTACGAACGCCTTCAGGGCAAGCGCCGCGTCGAGCGCCTGCGCGGCACGGGCGACCAGCAGAACTTCTTCCGGCAGGCGGCAGGCCCCGGTTGGGCACTCGTCGGCGACGCGGGACACCACAAGGACTCCATCACCGCACGCGGGATCAGCGACGCGTTCCTGCAGGCCGAGTGCCTGGCCCGGCACGTCGGCGACCAGCTGGGCGACCCGGACCTGCTCGACCCGGCGCTCCGCTCGTACGCGCAGGAACGGGACGACCTGCTGGCCGACGGCTACGAAGCCACGCTGTCCGTCGCGCAGTTGGAGACGCACGAGCAGCGCCTCTCGCTGCTGCGCGCCGTGCAGCGGGATCCGGACCTCACGTCGACGTACTTCGACATAGTCGCCGGAATCAAGTCCGTCACGGCGCTCTACACCCCTCGGTTGCTGGCGCTGCTGTGACCTCCTGCAGAGCTGCGCCGGGGCCGTGGGACTTCCGGAGAGCGGAAACATCGGAACCGCCGGAAGCGCCGGAAGCGCCGGAAGCGAGGGCGAGTTCGGGGGAATTCCCACAATTCCCACGTCTCCTCCCCGGAAGGACGCAACGTGAAGACATCCCGCGCCTCAGGGATTCCGTCAGGAGAAATGGGCGCTTCTCACCTTTCCCGGGAAACCGGCAGAACACCGCCCATGAAGAACCCGGCTGGTCACGGCCGACGATTGGCATCCTCCGAGGTTGCGCGGCAAGTCACCTGCTCACAGCTCCCGTTCAGCTCCCGTTCGCGTTCAAGGCGCCGACCGACCCTGGTACCGTGCACCCCGTCGGTCGGCCGTTGTTGACGCTCCGTCAGCGCACCGTACGACGCCCGCGCCGGATCTTCCGGGCATTGTGCCCGCCCTCTTTGCACCTCCCTTGCACCTCCCTCATCGCCACCATCGTTCCGCTGCCGCACGAGGAATCAGATGCCAGGCATACGCGACCGGCACATAGTGCCCAGGGCCCTTCACCGCAGATCTCTGCGATTCTCGCTGGCCCTGCCGATCCTCATTCCCGTAGTTGCTCTCGCGGGAGTGTGGGGTTATGCGGCAACCGGCCTTGTCCAGGAAGGGCTGGGATTGCGAGCTGAGGCGGACGTCGCCTCGAAGGCGGGGAAGCCCGCTCACGCTCTCGTCGCACAGCTTCAGGACGAACGCCGCCTGACCGCCGCCTGGCAGGCCGGCGCCACGAAGTCCTCCCGTTCCGCCCTGGACAACGCGCGCAGCAGCACCGACTCCGCGGTCGCGGACTTCCGCAAGGCGCGTGCAGGCCTCACGTCCGAGAACACAGCCGTGCGGAGCAAAGCGGAGAGCCTCAACGACGCGCTCGGCAAGCTCGCCGAGCAGCGCAGCACGATCAACGCCCGCAAGATCTCCGCCCCCCGGGCCATCCGCTACTACACGGACACCACCGCGCAGGCCACGGGACTGCTCACGGCGGCGACCCGCTCGGAAGACGGCGGTCTGGCACGCGGCGCTGACGCCACGACCTCCCTGGTGAAGTTCTCCGAGATCCTCTCGAGTGAGGACGCGCTGCTCACCAGCGCACGCCCCGAGACCCGTTCCGTCCGCGAGGGCCCGGCGGCCTCGTCGGCGCGCGGAGAGTTCTCCCAGTACCTCGCCGTCCAGCGGCAGAGCCGCACGGCGCTGAACACCGGCGACCTGCCGCAGGGCGGAGCCGGGGCGTACAAGCAGCTGACCGCCACCCCGCAGTGGAAAGCACTGGTGAAGGCCGAGGAGACCGCTGCGTCGCGTACAGACGCGCTGTCCCGGGAGACCGACACATGGCAGGAGTCGGCGGGCGTCGTCGGCAAGGAGCTGCGGCAGCTCAGCTCGGACTCCCTGAACGGCGTCGTGAAGGGCGGCAGCGACCGGGCGAACGCCCTCCTGCTGGGTGCGGCGCTCGGCACCGTACTCGCCCTGGCGGTACTGGCGTTCAGCATCGTGCTGGCCGTGCGGTCCGCACGCTCGCTGACGGGACGGCTCTCCCGGCTGCAGCGGGAGACCGAGGAGTGGGCCGACACCACGTTCCCCCAACTCGTCGAACAGCTCGGCCTGGACGAGAAGTCCGACCCCGTCTTCCAGACGCCCGGCGGTGAATACGGCAGCGACGAGGTCGGCGGTCTCGCCGCGGAGATCCAGCGGCAGTGGCGGACGGTCGTCGAGACCACGGTGCAGCAGGCCCGCGGACGTGAGGGCGCGGAGACCGTGTTCCTCGGCCTCGCGCGCCGTACCCAGGTCCTGATCAACCGGATGATCCCCAAGCTCGACAAGCTGGAGCGTGAGCACGAGGACTCGAAGCTGCTCAAGGACATCTTCGCGGTCGATCACCTGGCCACCCGAGTGCGACGGCACACGGAGAACCTGCTGATCCTCGGCGGCGCACTGCCAGGACGCCGCTGGAGCAAGGCCGTTCCGATCTACGAGGTGCTGCGCAGCGCCATCTCGGAGACCGAGGACTACAGCCGCGTGGAGGCGCTGCCCGCCCCTCCCGTCTCCCTGATCGGCCAGGCCGTCGCCGACGTCGGCCACTTGCTCGCCGAGCTCATCGAGAACGGCACGTCCTTCTCCCCGCCCGACACCAGGGTCTGCGTCAGCGCGGAGAAGGTCGCCAAGGGGCTGGCGCTCGAAGTCGTCGACCGCGGCCTGGGCATGCCGTCCGAGCAGTACGACGAGCTCAACCAGCTACTGGCGGACCCGCCCAAGCCCGACATGATGACGCTGGGCGAGGCTCCGCGCCTCGGTCTCTTCGTGGTGGCCAGGCTGGCGAACCGGCACGGCCTCGAGGTGTCGCTGCGCAAGTCGGCGTACGGCGGGACGCTCGCCGTCGTTCTGCTGCCCAGCGACCTGCTGGAGGAGAACCATTCCCTGCTGTCGGGTCTCGTCCCGGAGAACATGCGGGAAAGCAGGCAGGACCGGGAGGAGCGGGAGGCCCCGGAGGAGTTCGCGGCGCCGGGCGTTTCCTCGTATCCGTCCGCACCGCCGCTGCCGGCCGGCACTCCGGTGGGCGCCGCGCTCGGCAACGGCGTCGAGTACGCGGCTGACCACACCGCCGGGAACGCCGCCGTATCCGCGTTCGGCGGTACGGACAGCGCCGCGGACGCGGACAACGCCGTGCCGCAGCCGCACCTCGACGAGCACCGCGGCTACCCCGCATACGCGGGCGCCGGCCTGCTGCCGAGCACACCGGGCGCCGACTCCCCCGAGATCCTGGGCACGGGCGGGCTGGTCCCGGGCACGCTCAGCGTTCCCGGCCCCGGCATGCTGGACACATCGGGTACGGGCGTGAATCTGAGCCTGATGGGCATGAGCACCTCCGGCTCCGGCTCCAGCCCGCACGGTGCGGGGTTGCTCGAACCGAGCGCGCCGGGCACGGACACCCCTGTGGAGGACGCCCCCATGTCAGCGTCGCGGCCACGCCCCCCACACGACCACCACGCCGGACATGTCGACCACGTCGGCCACCTCGGCGACGCCGGATACACCGCGCCCGCCGAGCCCGAGGTGCCCCAAGTCAGCACACCTGACGGGCCCGACCGGCGGCCCGACCGGTCGCTGACCCCCGGCAGGCTCCCCGTCAGGGTGCGGGGCGAGAACCTCGCGGAGCAGCTGCGCCACACATCGCACGAGCTCTCCGAGCCGGATGATCCTTCGGCCGGCGCATCCTCTTCCCCGGACAGGGCGGGGGCCACCATGGCCGCCATCCAGTCGGGGAGCAAACGCGCCCGCGCCTCGAAGCCTGCAGAGCCTGTTGGTGACCCGGAGGCGGAAACGCCAGGTCACGGAGCCGGCACCGATGATTCTGTGTGGAAGGACCAGTAATGACTGACCGGACCCAAACGGATGGCCGCCTGAATTGGCTGCTTGACAAGCTGGTGACGGGGGTCCCCGAGACTCACCACGCGATCGTGCTGTCCCAGGACGGGCTGCTGCTCGCCCGTTCGAAGGACCTCAGCAGGGACGACGCCGAGCACCTCTCGGCGGTGGCGTCCGGACTGCAGAGCCTCTCCCGTGGTGCCGCACACCGCTTCGAGGGCGGGCAGGTCCGGCAGACCGTCATCGAGATGGAGAACGCGTTCCTCTTCGTCACCAACGCCGGCCAGGGTGCGCGGCTCGCCATGCTCGCCTCCGCCGCCGTCGACGCGG
>DATMEI010000305.1:0-3236 GCA_035556995.1 Streptomyces sp. | reverse complement strand
GTGCGACGATGGGCAGGTCATGCGTGTGGGAAGCGTTCTCAGAGGGCTGCGATCCGGAGTGTTCGCCGCGGTCTGTGTGCTGCTCGCGTCACTGGGACACGCGTTGATGTCGGGTACGTCCGTGCCTGGCTGGATGCTTCTGCTCGCCTGGGCGGGAGTGGCGTCCCTCGCATGGTCTCTCGCTCACCGTGAGCGCGGCCCGTTGCTGGTGGGCTCGTTGACGGTCGGCGGGCAGGCGTTGCTGCACTGCGCCTTCTCGCTGGGCCAGGCGGTGGCGGGCCCCGGCAGCGCGCAGCACATGTCGCTCCCGGACCGGTGGGCGGCGTCGCTCCTGGGCGATCCAGGGCCCGATTCGCCTTCCGGGCACGGCTCTTCGCACTCCATGCACGGCACCGGCATGGAGCACCATGCCCATTCGGCCGGCATGGGTGCCATGTCAGGTCCTGCGCACCACGCGCACCACACGGGAGCGGCGATGCCCGACCCGGTGGGGGGCATGCCCGGGATGACGCACGACGGGATGCCGGGCGGCACAGCGGGAATGATCGCGGCCCACGTACTCGTCGCGCTCTTGAGCGCCTGGTGGTTGTGGGGCGGGGAGCGTGCCGTCTTCCGCGCCGTACGGGCGGCGTCGGTCCGGCTGTTCGCGCCGCTTCTCCTCGTCCGCGAAGCGGTCCTGCCGGCTCCGGCTCCGGCGGTGCGTGTGGGGTGGCGGGAGCGTCCTCGTTCCCCGCGGAGGCTTTTCCTGAGTCACGTCATCTGGTTGCGGGGTCCACCGGGCGGTTGCGCTGTCTGACGACAGCACGGCCCTACGCCCCTGGCGACGAGTTCGGCACAGCGGTGTCGAACTGCGGCCCGGAGGGCCCGTTCACCGGCTCCGCCCGTATGCGCCAGCCGGACGACGCGAAGGACTTCAGATGATGATGACTCCTGTGCGGATGCGGGTGCTGTCAGCGCCTGCCGCACAACAACCATTGCTCACAAGACCAAGCTGTTCCCTAGCCGGCCTGCCTGCCGGAACCGCCGTTTCCAGGGTCGGACTGCCCGTCGGACCCGCGCAGCCGTTCCGTCAGACGCTCGGCCGAATCCGTGCGGGAGCGGGGCTCGTCAGCAGCCATGCGTCCCAACTGCGTGGCCTGAGTACCCCATCGGGCACAGGCCGGGCATCCCGCAAGGTGTTCGTCCAGTCTCTGCTCCGTGACGCCGGGAGGCAGCGCCTCCCCGTCGAGGCGGGCGGAGAGCGCGGTGCGGGCACGGGAGCAGTGCATGCTCCCATTCTCCCCGACCCGTATGACGAACGGCGAGGGGAGAGGCATGCGTGAGGTCATGGACGCGGACGCGACGGCGTGGGCGCTTGCCGCCCGCGCCGGAGACGAGAGGGCCGCGCAAGAGTTCGTACGTGCGACGCAACTCGATGTGCGCCGCTACGTCACGCACCTGAGCGGTGATCCACAGGCGGCTGACGATCTCGTGCAGGACACCTACCTGCGGGCTCTGCGCAGCCTTCGGGGTTTCGAGGGCAGATCCTCGGCCCGTACGTGGCTGCTCGCCATCGCCCGCCGAACGGTGGCCGACCGCATCCGGGCCAGCGCGTGCAGGCCGCGGCTGGCCGGCACGGACGACTGGCAGACGGCGATTGAGAAGATGCAGCCGCGTGGCCTGCCGGGGTTCGATGAAGGCATAGCGCTGAGCGAGCTGCTGGCACTCCTCGATGCGTCACGGCGTGAGGCGTTCGTCCTCACACAACTGCTCGGGCTGCCCTATGCCCAGGCCGCCGCGGTGATCGACTGCCCGGTCGGCACCGTGCGTTCCCGGGTCGCCCGCGCACGCGAATCCCTCATCTCCCTGCTGGAGGCGGCAGAGGAGGGCTGCCCGGCAGGGGACGGCCGTGCCCCGGCAGCCGGAGCGGCGGAATGCACAGGACGGGGCGGCCACCGCGTCGCCCTGGCCGACTCCGTGGCGTGACGGGACGGCGGTGGTCTCCGGGTGCGCACCCGGAGACCACCGCCGCTTTGCCGCCTTCCGCGCAACGCCGGACAGCGCCGGTTACTTCAGCTCTCCGGGACGCACCGCGAGCGCCTGGCCGGTGATCGGAGCTCTGTCGGCGAAGTAGAGGGTGAAGCGGATGCGATCGCCCGGCGCGATCTTCGGGGCAGGCGTGATCATGATGTTCAGGGCGTAGGGCGACATGCGAAGCGTGCTGCCCGCGGGGATCGAGATGTCCGGCAGCATCATCATGCTCCGGGCGTTCCCACCCGTTGTGATGTTGCGACTGAGCATGGTGCGAGTCCCTTCGGCGTCCACTGCCCTGACACCGGTCAGCCGCTCGTTCACCTGGCCGGTGTTGCGGATGGTGAAGAAGGCCGCGGTGGCGCCCTCGTGCAGCGGGGTGAAGACACGTCCCTGCGAGACCTTCAGTCCGCGCGGCTCGCCCGCGTTGCCCGTGGCCGTCCATGCGGTCAGCGCTCCCAGAGTGGCCAGACACGTCACCAGCGGCACGACCGCCGACCGCAGCAGCCGGACGACGACGTCCATGAAGCTGTCACCGGTGCGTGTGTTCATGCCGTCTCCCAGGAGCTGCGCTCAGGCCGGGACGCTGCGGAGGCCCGGATCGTACGTGCGGGACTCCAGGTGCGCAGGCGGAGGCTGTTGCAGATGACCAGGAGTGAACTCGCGGACATGGCCGCCGCGGCGATCATCGGATTGAGCAGCCCGGCGGCTGCGAGGGGCACGGTGATCACGTTGTAGCCGAAGGCCCACACCAGGTTGACGCGGATGGTGTTGAGCGTGTGCCGCGCCAGGTGCACGGCCTCGGGCAGTGCCCGGATGTCCTCCCGGGTCAAGGTGATGTCCGCCGCGCCGATGGCGGCATCGGCACCGCTGCCCATGGCGATGCCCAGATCGGCCAGTGCCAGGGCCGCCGCGTCGTTGATGCCGTCCCCGACGACGGCCACACGGCAGTCGCGTTCCTTCAGCCCTTTGACGAGAGCCGCCTTGTCCTCGGGACGGACCTCTGCGTGGACCTCGGTGATGCCGAGTTGTTCCGCGACGGCGTTAGCGGTGGACTGGCTGTCCCCGGTTGCCAGAACAGGGGTCATGCCGAGGCGGCGCAGATGTTCCACTGCGCGGTAGGCGTCACTGCGCAGTGCGTCTCCGAGCCGGATGACGCTGTCGGGTGCGCCGTCCACTGTGACCAGCACGGCCGTCTGGCCCTGTTGTTCGGCTCTCCGTACGGC
>DATMEI010000304.1:0-7598 GCA_035556995.1 Streptomyces sp. | reverse complement strand
CCGCGGCCGGCCCTCTCTGCCTGCTGCACCGATTCCGTCACGACACCCCCTGAGCCCTTCCACCTCTTTCAACGCCCGGTCCCATCAGCGGGTTCCCGGGGCAACGGATACAGTCACCGTTGCGTGGAGGACGGGGACAGGAGAGGGCCATTACCGGCAACCGGCAGTCGAGCTGGGCGTTCGCCGACGCCTACGGCGCCGATCTCGTCGACGACGCCGAGAATGCGGCGCTGCGCTGGGCCCGTGAGCGGGCCCAGCAGGCAGGCGTGCGCGCGGTGTCGGCCGCGACCGGTGCCACCCTGCGCCTGCTGGCCGCGACCGCCGGCGCCAAAGCGGTCGCCGAGATCGGCACCGGCACCGGCGTCTCCGGCATCCACCTGCTGGCCGGGATGCGTCACGACGGCGTGCTGACGACGGTCGACATCGAGCCCGAGCAGCAGCAGTTCGCCCGGCAGGCCTTCCGCGCGGCCGGGTTCGTCGGGAACCGCGCGCGCTTCATCCCCGGCTCCGCCCTGGACGTGCTGCCGCGCCTCGCCGACGGCGGCTACGACATGGTCTTCTGCGACGGCGACCGCGGGGAGTGCCTCTCCTACTTCGACGAAGCACTGCGTCTGCTGCGCCCCGGCGGTCTCGTCTGCTTCGAGGGGGTCTTCGCCAACGGCCGTACGGTCGACTCGGCGCCCCAGCCCTCGGAGGTGCTGAAACTGCGTGAACTGCTGCGCAACGTACGGGAGAGCACCGAGCTCGTGCCTTCGCTGCTGCCGGTCGGCGACGGCCTGCTGTGCGCGGTCAAGCGAGGGCAGTGACCGGCACCGCGCACAACGCGGACACATGACTGCCCCGGAGCACCATGTGTGCTCCGGGGCAGTGGAAGGCTCTTGGAAGGCGTGCGGTCGGTCTGCTTCGCAGCGGCGTCGGCTGCCGGGCTCTCAGCCGCAGACCTTCTTCAGCTCCTCGCCGAGCGCAGTCGCCTCATCCGGGGTCAGCTCGACGACGAGTCGCCCACCGCCTTCGAGCGGAACGCGCATGACGATGCCCCGCCCCTCCTTGGTCACCTCGAGCGGGCCGTCACCCGTCCGCGGCTTCATGGCCGCCATGCTCGTTCCCCTTCCTGAAACCAGCTGATCGCAGCCGACAACTCGCGTGTCACCGGCATCGAACACATTGCTCCTCGGTCATTATCCCGCATGGCAGGACCCGATGACCAACTAGAGGTCGCATCACTTCTGACTCGCTCTCGCACAAAACCACTCAATCCGTCGGCGAGGCTGCGATACTGCTCCGCTTCACGGGGCGGATGCCCCCTCGGACCGCCTCTCTCTTTGACGCAGTTCACACACCGCGCCCGTGCGAGCACCCCGGGGCACCCTGTCGGCGCCCGATGATCTAGGCCATGCTGGCCCCATGTCGGACACCGTGCTCTATGACGTGACCGAGGGTCTCGCAACGATCACCCTCAACCGCCCCGATGCGATGAACGCGCTCAACAACGAGCTCAAGTCGGCGCTGCGCGACACCTTGCGCGAGGCGGCTGCCGACGACGCCGTACGAGCCGTACTGCTGACCGGCAGCGGACGCGCCTTCTGCGTCGGGCAGGACCTCAAGGAACACATCGGCGCCCTGGAGAACGGCGGAGGCAGTGCCCTCAGCACCGTGGAAGAGCACTACAACCCCATCACACTGGCGATCGCCGGCATGCCGAAACCGGTTGTGGCCGGTGTGAACGGAGTCGCCGCGGGCGCGGGGGCGGGCTTCGCCTTCGCCGCCGACTACCGGCTTGTCGCGGAATCGGCCGCCTTCAACACCTCCTTCGCCGGAATCGCGCTCACCGCCGACTCGGGGATCTCCTGGACGCTGCCCCGGCTTGTGGGGCCGGGACGGGCCGCGGACCTGTTGCTCTTCCCGCGCAGCGTGCGGTCCGCTGAGGCGCTGGAGCTGGGCCTGGCGCACCAGGCCGTACCGGACGAAGAGCTGGCGGAGCAGGCCACGGCGGTGGCACGGCAGCTCGCGCAAGGGCCCACCGCCGCATACGCGGCGATCAAGGAATCGCTGGCCTTCGGCGCCGGTCACTCGCTGGCCGAGACGCTGGAGAAGGAGGCCGAACTCCAAGTACGCGCGGGCGCATCGCGGGACCACCAGGCCGCCGTGGAGGCGTTCGTGAAGAAGGAGAAGCCCCACTTCCTTGGAAGCTGACGCAGCAGCGGCAATGACAGAGCACCGGAGCTGACAGCGCGCCGACCGCGGGCGCTCACCCGGCGCCCTCTTCCATCTGGTCCCGCACCCAGCAGTCGGCCAGGTGATCGTTCACCAGGCCGCACGCCTGCATCAGTGCGTACGCCGTCGTCGGACCGACGAAGCGGAAGCCTCGCTTCTTCAGATCCTTCGCGAGCGCCGTCGACTCCGCCGTGACGGCGGGGATGCCGGTGTGCGTACGGGGAGCGGGCCGGCGCTCGTGGTCCGGGGCGAACGACCAGATCAAGGCGTCGAGTTCGCCCTCGCCCAGCGAGGCGGCGACCTTCGCGTTGGTGATGGCCGCCTGGATCTTCGCGCGGTTGCGGATGATGCCCGTATCGGCCAGGAGCCGTGCCTCGTCCGCCTCGGTGAAGGTGGCCACCTCCGCGATCCGGAATCCCGCGAAGGCGGCACGGAAACCTTCCCGGCGACGCAGGATCGTCAGCCAGGACAGGCCGGACTGGAACGCCTCCAGGGTCACCCGCTCGTAGAGGGCGTCGTCGCCGTGTACGGCGCGGCCCCATTCGGTGTCGTGATAGGCGACATAGTCCTCGGCGGAGAGGCCCCACGGGCAGCGCAGACGCCCGTCCGGGCCGGGCTGTGCGCCGTCTTCAGCGCTCATCGCGCCCCTCCGCGGTGTTGTCCTGGATGAAGCCCCCGCGCTCCCCGCGCTCGCCGTTTCCGCCGTACGCCCCGCGCCCCATCGCCGCCGCCTGAGCCCCGGCCAGCGCGGATTCCAGCTCGGCGATACGGGCGTCACGCTCGGCCAGTTCCGCCCCGAGCCGGTCCAGGACGTCGTCGACCTGCTGCATGCGGTACCCGCGGGCCGTGACGGGCAGGCGCAGCCCGTCGACGTCGGCGCGGCTCACGGGGCGCCCGGCGGGCAGCGGCTCGTCGAGCTGGTCGGGCCAGGCGTCGGTGAGACCACCGGACGCGGCCCCGCCGGGCCCGTCACCACCGCTGCTCACCACGGCAAGCGTGACCGCGGCGACGACCACGGCAAGCGAGATCAGCAGAAACCAGAACACGGCCAACTCCCCGACGTCCGTCCGTATGACTACGGCTGTCAATGGTCCCCGATCGTGTCACGCCCCACCGACACACAACGTCCTGATCCGGAAGGGGACCGCTTCCCACCGGCGGATAAGGTCGGCATCGGGGAGGAACCGGCGTGGAACCCCCCGTTCTGACCGAGAGGATGGCGGATGCTGCGCCTGGGGAAACGCGAGTTCGGCCTGCACGAGACCGTGATCATGGCCATCGTGAACCGGACGCCGGACTCCTTCTACGACCGTGGCGCCACCTTCCGCGACGAACCGGCCCTGGCAAGGGTCGAGCAGGCAGTGTCCGAGGGCGCCGCCATCATCGACATCGGCGGCGTGAAGGCCGGTCCCGGCGAGGAGGTGACCGCCGAGGAAGAGGTGCGGCGCACGGCGGGCTTCGTCGCGGAGGTCCGCAGGAGGTACCCGGACATCGTGATCAGCGTCGACACCTGGCGGCACGAGGTCGGCGAAGCGGTCTGCGCCGCGGGCGCCGACCTGATCAACGACGCCTGGGGTGGGGTCGACCCGGCGCTGGCGGAGGTCGCCGCCCGGCACGGCGCCGGTCTGGTGTGTGTGCACGCGGGCGGCGCCGAACCGCGCACCCGCCCGCACCGGGTGAGTTACGACGGCGAGGGCGGCGTGCTCGCCGACATCCTCCGTGTGACGCTCGGCCTGGCCGAGCGGGCCGCCGCCCTCGGAGTGCGGAGGGACGGCATCCTCATCGACCCGGGTCACGACTTCGGCAAGAGCACCCGGCACTCGCTCGAAGCCACCCGCGGCCTGGAGGAGATGACCCGCACGGGCTGGCCGGTGCTCGTATCGCTGTCCAACAAGGACTTCGTCGGCGAGACGCTGGACAAGCCGGTCACGGAGCGGCTGACCGGCACCCTCGCCACGACCGCGGTCTCGGCGTGGCTCGGAGCCCAGGTCTACCGCGTCCACGAAGTCGCCGAGACCAGGCAGGTGCTCGACATGGTGGCTTCCATCGCGGGCCGCCGCCCGCCCGCGGTGGCGCGGCGCGGGCTCGCCTGACCAGCGGCCTCGAGGCTCAGCCGGCCTCCTTGGTCACCACGGCGACCGCCTCCTCGATGTCGTCCGTCACGTGGAAGAGGTCCACGTCGCGCGCGGACGCCTTGCCCTGGGCGACGACGGACTTGTGCAGCCAGTCGATCAGTCCCTGCCAGTACTCGCTGCCGAAGAGGACGATCGGGAAGCGCGTGACCTTGCGGGTCTGCACCAGGGTCATCGCCTCGAACAGCTCGTCCAGCGTGCCCAGGCCGCCCGGCAGCACCACGAAGCCCTGCGCGTACTTCACGAACATCGTCTTGCGCACGAAGAAGTAGCGGAAGTTGACGCCGATGTCGACGTACTGGTTCAGGCCCTGCTCGAAGGGCAGCTCGATGCCCAGCCCGACCGATGTGCCGCCCGCCTCCAGCGCACCCTTGTTGGCGGCCTCCATCGCGCCCGGTCCGCCTCCTGTGATCACGGCGAAGCCCGCTTCTGTGAGCGCGCGGCCGATCCGTACGCCCGCCTCGTACTCCGGCGAGTCCGGGGGCGTACGGGCGGAGCCGAACACGCTGATGGCAGGGCCGAGTTCGGCGAGCGCGCCGAAGCCCTCCACGAACTCCGACTGGATGCGCATGACCCGCCACGGGTCCTCGTGGACCCAGTCGGACGGCCCGGTCGTGTCCAGCAGCCGCTGATCAGTCGTCTCCGACTGCATCTGCTTGCGGCGGCGCACCACCGGGCCCAGACGCTGCTCCCGCGGCTTCTGTCCCCGCTCCGGGCTGCTCATCTCGTACTCCCTCCGACTGCGATCATTCGTTTCAGCGTACGCAGGGACGACCTGGACAGAAGTGACGTACGGCAGAATTCGGGCTGCCAGGATCGTGGCCGTGCGCCGAAGAGCCTCCCGAGGGCATCCGGAGACTCGCCGTCGAGCCTCCGGCGGCTGCGGAGGCGGGGGCCGTCTCAGGCCGTCAGCCAGGTACGCAGTCGTTCCTCGCAGTGCAGGATCTTCGCGGTCTCCACCCGCTCGTCGCGCTTGTGCGCCAGATTCGGATCACCCGGGCCGTAGTTCACGGCGGGGACGCCGAGCGCGCTGAAACGGGAGACGTCCGTCCAGCCGTACTTGGGCTGCGGCTCGCCGCCGACCGCGTCGATGAACGCCTTCGCCGCCGGGTGTGACAGGCCCGGCAGTGCACCGGCCGAGCTGTCGTCGACGGTCAGCTCCCACTCCCCGCAGTCCGCGAAGACCTCGCGTACGTGCGCGAGAGCCTGCGCCTCGTCGATGTCGGGCGCGTAGCGGTAGTTGACGGTGACCGTGCAGACGTCCGGGATGACGTTGCCGGCGACTCCGCCCTCGATACGGATGGCGTTGAGGCCCTCGCGGTACTCCAGCCCGTCGATCACCTTCCGCCTGGGCTCGTACGCGGCGAGCCGGGCCAGGACCGGAGAGGCGGCGTGAATGGCGTTCTCGCCCTTCCAGCTGCGGGCGGAGTGGGCGCGCACCCCCGTGGTGCGCAGTTCGACGCGCAGCGTGCCCTGACAGCCGCCCTCGACCTGGCCGCTGGAGGGTTCGAGGAGTACGGCGAAGTCGCCCGCCAGCCAGTCGGGATGGGCGTCGGCGACGTGACCGAGCCCGTTGAGGTGGGCGGCCACCTCTTCGTTGTCGTAGAAGACGAACGTCAGGTCGCGGTTGGGCTCCGGCACGGTCGCCGCGATACGCAGCTGTACCGCCACACCCGCCTTCATGTCGCTCGTGCCGCATCCCCACAGCACACCGTCCTCCAGCCGGGAGGGCACGTTGTCCGCGATGGGCACGGTGTCGATATGCCCGGCGAGGATGACCCGTTCCGACAGGCCGAGGTGGGTGCGGGCCACGATGTTGTTGCCGTACCGGTCGACACTCAGGTGCGGCAGCGGACGCAGTGCGCTCTCGACGGCATCGGCGATCGCCCGCTCACTTCCGCTTTCCGACGGGAAGTCGACGAGTTGCGCGGTCAGCAGCGCGCCGTCCTGCTGCAGGTCGAGTGCTTGGTGCGTCATGAACCCAGCCTACGGCCCGGGCCTGTTGGCGCACCGGCTACCTTTGTGCCCGTGTCCCGCTCCGATTCCCGTCCCCAGAAGCGTCACGCGAGAGTTCTGCGCGCGGCAGCGGCGTGCCTGGTTCTGCTCGCCATCGCCGGTTACGTGGCGACGCAGTACGTCACCAGCAGTACCGGACCCGCGAGATGCACCGTCAGAACAGCGGGCGCGGAGTCGCAGGACTACGAGATAAAACCCGAGCAGGCAGCCAACGCCGCCACCATCACCGCGGTGGGCTCGCAGCGCGGACTGCCCGAGCGGGCCGTCACGATAGCGCTGGCGACGGCCATGCAGGAGTCCTCTCTGCTCAACATCGGCCACGGGGACCGCGATTCACTCGGGCTCTTCCAGCAGCGTCCCTCGCAGGGCTGGGGATCCCAGCGGCAGATCCAGGACCCCGTGTACTCCTCGGGGAAGTTCTACGACCATCTCGTGCAGATTCCCGGCTACTCGCGGCTGCCGCTGACCGTCGCGGCGCAGCGCGTACAGCACAGCGGCTTTCCGCAGGCGTACGCCAAGCACGAGACGAACGCGTCGCTTCTCACCGCGGCGCTGACCGGCCGCCGTGCCGCGGCGTTCAACTGCACCACGGGACCTGCCGGCGGTGACGGCAAGGCGGGCAGCCCGGCGCAGGTACGGGATCGGCTGGTGCGTGAGTTCGGCAAGAACGTGCTTCCCGGGCACAAGCCGCGCGTGCCGGCTTCGGCCGAGGGCGTGAGCCTGCGCGAGAGCGACAGCCGGAGCAAGGCCGACAGCCCGAGCAACGACGACAGCCGGAGCAAGGGCGACGTGCAGGCCCGTACGAGCGCCGCAGCGGAGCCCGAAGTGCGCATTCCCGCAAGGGGAGATCAGCGCGGCTGGGAGCTCGCGCACTGGGCGGTGGCGAACTCCTCGGACCTGCACATCGCTCGGGTCTCCTACGGCAACCGCGTCTGGGACGCGTCCAGTTCGGAGCAGGGCTGGCGCACCCGGGAGGACGCGGGCGGTACGTCGGAGGGCGAGCGGGCGGCGTCGGTGAGCGTACGGCTCGCAACCGGGGAGTAGTACGGCTGCCGAACGGGCCGCCGGTCACACCGGTCACGCCGGTCACTCCACTGAAGTGCCTTCCACCTTCGGGGGATTTCGTCCGTCGGTGATGGACGCCGCGCAGGCGCGCGCAGATCCGCGTCCGTACACCTCCGCGCGCTCCAACACTCCCGCCGATACCGCGTTTTGACGCTGTCGCAGGGGTCAACT
>DATMEI010000303.1:0-5318 GCA_035556995.1 Streptomyces sp. | reverse complement strand
CAGCCAGCCGCCGAGGTTGGTGGTCGAGGCGACGTCGGGGCTGACCGTCACCACATGCCGGGCAGCTTGCGGGGCCTCCCGCGTCAGGTCCAGCAGGGCCCTGCCGAGAGCCTGTTGGGTCGACCCGTTGCCGGAGGGTGTGCGCTTGAAGTCCGCCGGGAGCACCGGAGGCTGCTGCTCTGGTGAGGGGCGGCGGCGCAGCCGGGCGGCTGTACGGTCGCACAGCTCGGCTTCGGCACTGCCCTGCGGGAAGCGGGCCCAGGGCCGCTCCTGGTCGGCGGCCGTACTGTCTGCGAGCTGTGCCATCTGCTCGCCGGTCAGCAGCGCCGAGTGGTTCTGCGGATGGCCTGCTGTCGCAAGGCCGTGGCCTTTGACGGTGTAGGCGAAGACGACGGTCGGACGGGTGTCGTCGATGGACGCGTAGGCGTCCGTGAGCGCGCCGAGATCGTGCCCGCCCAGGTTGCCGATGACGGCGTCCACGGAGGCGTCGTCGAGTTCCGCGAGGAGCGCGGCGATGCGGTCGCTTCCCGCGCCCGTGCCCGGCAGGCGTTCGCGCAGCTGCCCGGGAGAGCAGCGCAGGAGACGCTGATACTCGGGGTTCGTCATCTCATCGATGCGCGTGCGCAGTGCCTCGCCGCCGGGCCTGCCGAACAACTCCTCAAGGAGACGGCCGTACTTGACGGTGACGACCTGCCAGCCCGCTGCCGCGAACATGCCCTGCAGGCGGGTCGCCGAGATGTTGGGCACGACCCGGTCCAGCGACTGCCGGTTGAAGTCCACGATCCAGACGACCTCGCCGAGGTCGGCCACACCTGGGTCGAGAATCGCCTCCCAGCAGGCACCTTCGTCGAGTTCGGCGTCCCCGATGAGGGAGTACTGACGGCCCGAACTGCCGCCTTCGAACTGGGCGTTCACGTACCGGCGGGCGACGGCTCCCCAGATCGGCGCGGTCGCTCCGATACCGACCGAGCCGGTGGAGTAGTCGACCGGGTCCGGGTCCTTCTCACGGCTCGGGTAGCTCTGCAGGCCGCCGTAGCTGCGCAGCGTGGTCAGGTAGGACTCGTCCAGTTCACCCAGCAGGTAGTTGATGGCATGCAGCACCGGAGAGGCGTGCGGCTTGACGGACACACGGTCTTCGCGGCCGAGTTCGTGGAACCACAGGGACGTCATGATCGACGTCATCGAGGCGCACGACGCCTGATGACCGCCCACCTTCAGCCCGGTCGGGTTCGGGCGGACGCGGTTGGCATGGTCGACGATCGACGTGGAGAGCCACAGCACCCGCTGTTCCACGGCCCTGAGCACCTCGAGGTCCCGGTCCGCCGGGCGGCCCGCCGATCCGCGCAGCGGGTCCGTGCCTGCAATGTGGTCCGTGGTCTTCATGCCGCCCGTTCCGAAGCATCGAAGTCAGCAGATTGCATCTGAATGACAGCAGCACGATGATGAACGCACAAGCAGGACGATTCCAGCTGAGCAATCTGCTCAGCGATGTCACTCGGGCGAACAGCAAGGTTGAGCATTTTGACAGGTGAGGAGTCTCTCGACGCCGTCGACGCGAGGTTGCTGCTCGCGCTGGCGGACGAGCCCCGAGCTCCGGTGATGGCGCTGGCCCAGCGGCTGGGGCTCTCCCGCAACACCGTTCAGGCGAGGCTCGGCAAGCTGGAAGGGCGGGGTGTCCTGCGTTCTTTCGAGCGCCGCATCGATCCGGCCGCACTGGGATATCCCATGTCGGCCGTCATCACGACGCGCGTGACGCAGCGTCGGCTCGGAGAGGTCGCCGAAGCCCTCAGCCGGATCCCCGAGGTGGTCGAGGTCGACGGCCTCAGTGGTGAGACCGACCTTCTGGTGCGGGTCGTGGCCGTCGACGCCGAGGACCTGTACAGGATCGCGGGCCAGGTCCTGGCCAGTCCGGGGGTGGAGCGGACGAGTACGGCCCTCGTCATGCACAGGCTCGTCGGCCACCGTCTGGCACCACTGCTCGAACGGTCCGCGGGGCGGCCGGGGGACCCGGACGGCTGACGCCGCCGCGAGCGGCAACGCCACGGGGCGTCATACAGGGAGACCGCCTCGTGCGGACGTCGTCGCCCTCCGGCGTCACTTCGTGCTCGGCGTGACGGTCGTGGCGCACAGGGTTGCGAGATCTCACAAGGCGTCAGCCCGAACTTCACCCGCTCGCAGGACTGGCCCCGTTGTGCTTCGCCAGCAAGCATGATTGCTGGGACTGCTTTCGACGGAAGAGAGCGAGACGGTGGAGACATGGGCATGGCCGGACCGCTGAGACGTTTCCGTGCCATGGCGGCCTCGCTGCTGGTCGACCGGCGCCCGAGGAGCCGGAGCACGAAGTGGGGACGGCACGGAGGCGAGGCCGTACCGGATTCGCCCGGGCGGCGCCTGTGGTGGGCGCTGAGTGAACGAAGCGTCGCCCGGCAGGTGTTCGTTCTGCAGATCGTCGTCGTCCTGCTGCTCGTCCTGGCGGCCGTGGCCGCGCTGGTGCTGCAGGCCCGCAGCGGCGGCACTCGGGACGCCCGCGACCGGTCCCTCGCCGTCGCCGAGGGGTTCGCGAACTCGCCCGGGATGGTGCGCGCGCTCCGCTCCCCCGATCCGAGCGCGGTTCTCCAACCGCGCGCCGAGGCGGCCCGCAAGGGCTCCGGCGTCGACTTCGTCGTCGTGACGGACACGGACGGGATCCGCTTCACCCACCCGATCGGGAACAGGATCGGGAAGAAGTTCGTCGGCACCATCGCCCCGTCCCTGCGCGGGCGCGTACACACCGAGACCGTTGAGGGCACCATCGGCCGGCTCGTTCAGGTCGTCGTCCCCGTGTTCGGGGAGGACGGCACGGTCGTCGGGCTGGTCTCCGCCGGAATCAAGGTCGACAAGGTCGGCGCCGTCGTCGACCGGCAACTCCCGCTCCTCCTCGGCGCAGCCGCCGCCGCGCTCGCCCTGGCCACAGCCGGTACCGCACTGGTGAGCCGGCGGCTGCGCCGGCTCACCCACGGCCTGGGCCCGCTCGAGATGACCCGCATGTACGAGCACCATGACGCTGTTCTGCACGCCGTCCACGAGGGGGTGCTCATCCTCGATGGTGAGGGCCGGCTGCTGCTCGCAAACGACGAGGCGTCCCGGTTGCTCGGCCTGCCACCCGACGCGCAGGGCCGTCCGGTCGGCGAACTGGGTCTGGAGCCCCGCACGGCAGAGCTGCTGACGACGGGACGCATCGCCACCGACGAGGTGCTGCCCGCCGGCGACCGGCTCCTGGCGGTGAACAACCGCCCCACGGACCAGGACGGGGGGCCACCGGGGACGGTCGCCACGTTCCGGGACTCCACTGAACTGCGCCTGCTCTCCAGCCGGGTCGAGCTGGTCCGTAAGCGCCTGAAGCTGCTCTACGACGCCAGCGGAGGCATCGGCACGACCCTGGATGTGACGCGCACCGCCGAGGAACTGGCGCAGGTGGCGGTACCGCGCTTCGCCGACTTCATCACCGTCGACCTGGCCGAACCCGTACTGCGCGGGGACGAGCCTGGCCCGGACGGCAGCGGCAGCGGCAGCACTCGGATGCGCCGCACGGCCTTCAGCGGGATCCGCGAGGACCCTCCCCTCTTCCCCGTGGGCGAGTTGATCACTTTCGTCCGGTCCTCGCCGCAGGCCCGTAGCTTCGAGAGCGGGGAGGCGGTGATCGAGCCTCGTCTGAATGAAGCACCGGGGTGGCAGGCGGTGGACCCGAGACGGGCGTGGCGGGTCATCGGCTACGGGATCCACTCACTCATCGCGGCGCCGCTGCGCGCCCGTGGCGTCGTGCTGGGAGTGGTCAACTTCTGGCGTTCGGAGAAACCCGAACCGTTCGAGGAGGACGACCTCTCCTTCGCGGCCGAACTGGCCGCCCGCGCCGCGGTGTCCATCGACAACGCCCGCCGGTACACCCGCGAGCACGACATGGCCATCGCCCTCCAGCGCAGCCTGCTGCCGCGTGCCCTGCCACAGCAGACCGCCGTCGACGTCGCCTCCCGCTACCTGCCCGCACAGGCCGGGGTCGGCGGCGACTGGTTCGACGTCATCCCTCTGCCCGGAGCCCGCGTGGCACTGGTCATGGGCGACGTCGTCGGCCACGGACTGCACGCCGCGGCCACCATGGGACGCCTCCGCACCGCCGTGCACAACTTCTCCGCCCTCGACCTGCCGCCGGACGAACTCCTCAGCCACCTGGACGAGTTGGTCGCCCGCATCGACCAGGACGCACTCGACGCCGGCGATGAAGCCACCATCACGGGCGCCACCTGCCTGTACGCGATCTACGACCCCGTGTCCCGTAACTGCTCCATCGCCAGGGCAGGCCACCCCGTGCCGGCACTCGTCCGTCCCGACGGCACGGTGGACTTCCCCGACTTGCCGCCGGGCCTGCCCCTCGGCATCGGCGGCCTCCCCTTCGAATCGGGGGAGATGCACCTGCCTGAGGGAAGCCGGCTCGTCCTGTACACCGACGGCCTCGTGGAACGCCGCGACCAGGACATCGACACCGGGCTCCACCTCCTGCGCGATGCGCTGGGTCACGCGCCGCAGTCGCCCGAGGAAACCTGCGACGCGGTGATCGACGCCCTGCTCCCGGACCGCCAGAGCGACGACATCGCGCTGCTCGTCGCCCGCACCCACGTGCTGGAAGCCGGCCAGATCGCCGACTGGGACGTCCAGGCCGATCCCGCGGCCGTAGCCGGTGTACGTGCCGCCGTCTCCGAACGTCTCGCGGAGTGGGGCCTGGAGGAGCAGGGCTTCATCACGGAGCTGATCCTCAGCGAACTGATCACCAACGCCATCCGCCACGCCACCAGCCCCATCCGGGTTCGTCTGCTGCGCGACCGTGCTCTGATCTGCGAGGTCTCCGACCACAGCAGCACCTCGCCGCACCTGCGTTATGCGGCTTCCATGGACGAGGGCGGACGCGGCCTCTTCCTCGTCGCCCAGTTCGCCGACCGGTGGGGCACCCGGTACACCAAGGACGGCAAGGTCATCTGGGCCGAGCAGGCTCTGCCCGGGACGCCCGGCGGCTGACGGGCCGTCCGGTTTCGTGTCGGTGCCTGCACGGCTAACGCAACTTCCGCAGGGCGACGATGACGCTCGCGGCGACGGTCGCCACCATGACCAGCCCGGTGATGAGCACCGGCTGACCGGTGAAGGTCGCGGCCAGGACCAGCAGAGCGGCGACCGGGAAGACGGCGCTGTGCAGGAATCCGGTGTGGTGCGGCCGCAGGTGCAGGGTCCACACGGTGAGCACGTACACCGCGACGGGGATCGTGAGCGACCACGCCGCCGTCCGCTCACCC
>DATMEI010000302.1:0-7599 GCA_035556995.1 Streptomyces sp. | reverse complement strand
CCCCTCCCCGCCGTCGGCGAGTTCCGGCCTCACGCCTCCCACAGCCGGTCGCGGGCACAGACGTCTGGAGGCCGCGTTTCGCCGCACGGGCCGGTCGCTCCGCGCGGTCGGTCGGGTCGCGGCGCGGGGTTACAGCGTTGCGTCGGGCCAGCCGAAGGATGCCTGCGTCTTCGACGGCAGTGGTCCTGCGCCCACGCCCTGGAGGTCGCGGTCGGCGGTGTGCATCAACTGGCGTCCCAGTTCCGCCATCGCACGGCTCACGGCCAGCTCGTCGCCGATCTCCGGTATGTCCACGTCCTCGGGATTGCAGCGGGCGACTCCTCTGCCTGTGAGCGTGGTCATGCCCGTGTCCAGGACCGCGCGTGCCGTCGTGGTGCCCTCCTCCTCGTAGATGAAGATCCGTACGTTCCACTCGCGTGTGTTCGACATGGTGTCCTCCTCGGTCTCTCAGACCCTCTCCGGCGCGAGGAATTCGGTTTGGATGCGCTGACGCACCTGGTCGGTCAGTGCCCTCAACTGTCCGGAGAAGACGGGGTGTGGAGCCACCGGGCCGGTGAGCCGCCGTGCTTCCTGCGGTAGTTCGGCGAGGTCGGCGGCGAACCGTTCCTGGGCCTCCCGCAGCGGCGGCGGCTCTCTGACGCGCA
Organism: Streptomyces sp.; assembly: GCA_035556995.1. Taxonomy (GTDB): domain Bacteria; phylum Actinomycetota; class Actinomycetes; order Streptomycetales; family Streptomycetaceae; genus Streptomyces. Next base: position 6,955 of record DATMEI010000302.1, on the reverse strand, counting down.
TTCCGTCGCGCATCACAGGGCGCAGCAGCGGACGTGAACCCAGCACGGGCGGTTCGTCCTTGAGCGCGATCACATCGGCGAAGCCGTGCCTGCGGAACACCTGCTTCGGTCCGGGTGCGGTGACCTTGTTCGAGGACAGCTTCATGACCGGGCGGCCGTCGTAGGCGACCAGCTTGTACGCGGAGTCCAAGTACGGCGCGTCCGCGGAGACCCCGACCTTCGTACCCACGGCGTAGACGTCGATCGGCGCTCCGTCCCGCACGAGACGGTCCACGCGCATCTCGTCGAGACCTCCGCTCGCCACGATCTGCACGTCCGGCAGGCCGGCGGAGTCCAGGATGTTCCGCGACCGTGCGGCAAGCTGGCCGATGTCGCCGCTGTCCAGCCGTATCGCCGAACCTGCGCCCAGGCCGAGGGACTTGAGCACTCGTGCCGCCGTACGGACGCCTTCCTCCGTGTCGTATGTGTCCACCAGATAGGTGACGGGGCCGGGATGAGCCCGGGAGAACGCGCGGAAAGCCGTCTCCTCGGATCCGAACGCCTCCACGTACGAGTGGGCCATCGTTCCGACAGCGGGCAGACCGAGCGCGGTCGCCGCCGCCACGTTGCTCGTCCCCGCGAAGCCCACGAGGGTGCCCAGCCGTGCCGCTTCGTACCCGGCGTCGGGCCCGTGGGCCCTGCGGAGGGAGAAGTCCACGACGGGACGTCCCGCCGCGGCGATCACACAGCGCGCCGCCTTCGATGCGACCGCCGTCTGGTGGCTGAGCAGGTTGAGCACGTACGTCTCGACGAACTGGGCGACCGGCAGGGGCGCGGTGACTTCGAGCAGCGGCTCACCCGCGAACACCATGCTGCCCTCGGGAACCGCACGCACCTCACCGCGGAAGGCCATGCCGAGCAGCGGTACCAGTTCGCGGGGAGGGCGTCCCAGGGCGGCGGCGAAGGCGTCCACGTCGTCGGGTCCGATGCGGAAGTGCGAGAGGAAGTCCAGCGCAGGTTCAAGTCCCGCGGCGACGAGGAAGCCTCGCTCGGGAGGGAGGTCGCGTACGAAGAGGCTGAAGGTGGCCGGCCCGGTCATCCCTTCGCGCACGTACGACATCGCCATCGTCAGCTCGTAGAGATCGGTGATCCTGGCATCGGACATCTCTGGGCACCTCCCGGGGGCGGTCAGTCGTGCGGTACGACGGCGACGGGTGAGCGTGCGTGGTGCATCACGGCGTGCGTGACGGGACCCAGGTGCGTACCGATACGGGTGCGCCGGTTGCGGCGGCCGACGATGAGCAACGACGCCTGTGCCGCGGTCTCCACGAGCAGACGGGCGGGCTGCCCGACGACCGCTTCGGCGTGCACCTTGAGGTCGGGGTGCCGCTCCTGCCAGGGGTGCAGGGCGGAGGCCAGCGCCTGGTTCTGCGCATCGAGCAGTTCGCTGGTCATGCCGGGCGGTACCGCGGTGGGCCGCAGTGCGCTGCGCTGAGGGATGTTCCAGGCGTGCACGACTTGCAGCGGGGCGGAGTGCCGGGCCGCGGTCTCGAAAGCGAAGGAGATGAGTTCGTCGCACGGACGGCTCAGATCGACGCCGAGGACGATGTCGTCCGTGGCGGGTTCCGACACGGGGAGGGTCCGGTCGGTTCTCTCGCCCTTGATGCCGTGCTCGATCCCCTGCTCGCTTCCCTCCTCGCTTCCCTCCTCGCTCACGTGCTCGTTCTCGGGACGTGCGCGGACCAGGACGACGGGGCATGCGGTGTGCCCGACCGCGGGCAGCGCGGTGGAGCCGACGATGAAGCCGAGGACCGTGCTCAGGCCACGTGAGCCGAGGACGAGCAGGTCGGTTCGGGCGGAGGCGTCGGAGAGCACGTGGGCTGGGCGTCCGGCGACCATTTCGACGTCGACGTGCAGTTCCGGGACGTTGCGGTTGAGTTCGTCCAGGGCCTGGTCGGTGATGCTCTGCGCCCACTCGCGTTCGACTTCGTCGTCCGCGATCGGCGAGTACGGGTACGCCCCTGTCTCGCGGACCTGTACCAGCTCCAGCGGGACGTCGCGTGCCAGTGCTTCACGGGCTGCCCAGTCGACTGCGCTGAAGCTTTCGCGCGTGCCGTCCAGGCCGACGGTGACGGAATGGAACATCGCGCCTCCCTCCGCGCAGGGCTCCGCAGCGTCGGGTTTCGCGGCTCGGCTGCTCCGGGGCTCCCGGTCTCCCTGAAAGCGTCCTGCCGCCGCAGTGACGGTGCCCAGGGCCCGTAGGGACACAGAGGGCGGGTCGAACGTCCCTGTCCGCCCGCTCTCCGGGACCCGACGGGCCCAGGTCGGGGCCGAGTGGCCCATGCGAACGCCCGCTGCGGCGGACCAGCCTGAAGGCAGGGCGTCTGTCCGCGCCGGCCCGATCGGTGCGGGACGGCAGCGGAACCGACGGGAGGAGAACGATCATGAAGGGGCTTGTCTTCCATGAGCCGGGCGCGTCCGCCTGGGAGGACGTCGCGGAGCCCGGTCTGCAGGACCCCGCGGACGTCATCGTCCGGGTGGAGACCACCACCATCTGCGGCACCGACCTGCACATCATCCAGGGCGACGTACCGGGAGTGGCCGCGGGAACGGTCCTCGGCCACGAGGCCGTCGGCGAAGTGGTCGAGGCAGGCAGGGAAGTACGGACTGTGCGTCCGGGGGACCGGGTGCTCGTCTCGTGCATCTCGGCCTGCGGGCGCTGCGGTTACTGCCGCGAGGGCTCGTACGGGCAGTGCCGCGGCGGCGGTGGCTGGCTGCTGGGGCATCTCATCGACGGCACACAGGCCGAGTACGTCCGCGTGCCGTTCGCCGACCATTCGGTGCACCTGCTTCCCGGCGGCCTCGACAGCCAGGACGCGGTGCTGTTCGCCGACATCTACCCCACCGGGTACGAGGTCGGCGTACTGAACGGCGCGGTGCGCCCGGGGGACACGGTCGTCGTGGTCGGTGCGGGACCCATCGGGCTCACCGCCATCGCCACCGCGCGCCTGTACTCCCCGGACAGGATCGTGGCCGTGGACCGGGTGCCCGCCCGGCTGGATTCGGCGGGCCGCTTCGGTGCGGACGCGAGGGTGCTCGCATCCGACGAACCCGAGCAGCTCGTCGACGACCTGACCGACGGCCTCGGCGCGGACGTGACCATCGAGGCGGTCGGAGCGCCGGAGACCTTCGAGATGTGCACGCGCATGGTGCGCCCCGGAGGCCATGTGGCCAACATCGGTGTGCACGGCAAGCCTGCGGCGCTGCACCTGGAAGACCTGTGGCTCAAGGACTTGACGATCCGCACGGGCCTGGTCGACACCTCATCGGTGCCCATGCTGCTGAGCATGCTGAACGCGGGGAGGCTGACGACGTCGCCTCTGATCACGCACCTCTTCGAGCTCGAAGCGATGGAGGAGGCGTACGAGGTCTTCGCGGGCGCGGAGGACACCGGGGCGCTGAAGGTCGCGCTCAAGGGCCCGCAGGTCTACAGGGCGGACAGGTCTTCGCTGGTCACCATGGCCGACTGAGCCGACACGCGTCCGCGGTGGCATGACGGTCCGCGGCCCCGGTCCGCGGTCCGTTCCGCCGGGCGGGAGCACCGCGCCGGGCAGAGCACCGCGGCTACTGCGGCGGGCGGTCCTCCTTCGGCACCACGACCACGGGACAGTGCGCGTGGTGCAGAGCCGCCTGGCTGACGGAGCCCAGCAGCATCCCCGCGAACCCGCCCCGTCCCCGCGTCCCTACGACCAGCAGCCGCGCTCCCTCGCTCACGTCGATGAGGCCTTCGCGCGTACGTCCACGCACCGTGTGACGCTCCACGTGCACGTCCGGATACTTCTCGCACCACCCGGACAGGGATTCGGCAAGCAGCCGCTCCTCGTCCGCGTGGAGCGTGCCGGGCTTCTTGGCGTACGCCATGGACTTGTCCGGAGGGGGAGAGGGCGGAACGCTCCACTCCGACCACACGTGTGCGGCGGTCAGCTCCGCCTCGCGCAGCGAAGCCTCGGCGAAGGCGAAAGCAGCCGCGGGACGCCCGGCGGCGGAGCCGTCGACGCCAAGCACGACCCCACCCGAAGGGCCCGGGGTACCTCGTGACACCAGGACGGGACAGTGTGCGTGGGCTGCCACATGCACCGCGACGGAGCCGAGCAGCAGCCCCGTGAAACTGCCCAGGCCCCTGCTGCCCACCGCGACCATGAGCGCGGAGTGTGACATCTCGACCAGGACGCTGAGAGGTTCGCCGGGCACGATCCCGCTGGTGATCTCGATGTCCGGAGCGGCCGTACGTGCCCGCGAGACGGCGTCGGCGAGGAACCGCTCCGCCATGCTGTGCAGCGCCTCCTCGGCCGGCTCGTACGCCAGCGTTCCCGTCCCTATGGGGACGGCCGGCCAGGTCAGCGCGTGTACGACGTGAAGGCCCACGCCGTGCAGGCTCGCCTCCTCAGCGGCCTGTTCCGTGGCCGTGAGGCTGGAGGGGGACCCGTCCACACCCACGACCACAGCGTTGCTGATCTCCACCGCCGCTCCTCCTGTGCACTCACATCGGCTGCGGGGGACAGGGACAAGGTCGTTCTCCCGCTCCAAACGATGTGCCGGGCTTTCACGGGCCGCAACTCGGTCCGGCAGTGAAGGCGCGCGGTGAAGGCGGTCAGCGGTGGAGGGAGAGGACCAGGGCCGTGATGCTCGCGACGAGACTCGCCAGGAGCATCACGGTCACCCTGCGCAGCAGGCGGCTGCGGAGCTCTTCGTAGCGGGCGGTGTACTCCCGGCGCAGTTCCCCGCACCGCTCCACTGTCGCTTCCAGTACGCGCCGGGTGAGCGCCATGCGGTCGGCGGTGTAGAGGCGCACCACGTCCTCGTACTGGGCCGGCGTCAGCCACGGCAGGCGGTCGGCGAAGGCTTCGGCTTCGGCGTGTGCGTTCTGCCGGTGCGTGCGGCTCAGCAGGTAGCCCTCGAGCTTGGCGATGCCCCGGGCGGACTCGGCTTCGGCTTCGGTTTCGGTTTCGGTTTCGGCCACGGTCTCGTCCGTTCGCTCGCCGGAGAGCTGACCGGGGACTCGACCGGGGACGGGACGCGACATCGGCGGGCCCCTCAGCTCTCGCGTCGGGCGCTGTCCGGACCTGCGGGCTCCATTTCGGCCTGTTCCGGGTGGTGCAGGTCGAAGGCGGGGGACTCGGAACGGATGCGGGGCAGGGTGGAGAAGTTGTGCCGCGGCGGGGGGCAGGACGTCGCCCACTCCAGGGAACGGCCGTACCCCCAGGGGTCGTCCACGGTCACCGTCGGGGCGGAAGTGGCCGTCTTCCACACGTTGTAGAGGAACGGGAGCGTGGACAGGCCCAGGAGGAAGGCGCCGATGGTGGAAAGGGTGTTCAGCCCGGTGTATCCGTCGGCGGCCAGATAGTCCGCGTACCGGCGTGGCATCCCCTCGGCACCGAGCCAGTGGTGCACCAGGAAGGTGGTGTGGAAGCCGATGAAAAGGGTCCAGAAATGGATCTTTCCCAGGGTTTCGTCGAGCATCCGTCCGGTGAACTTCGGCCACCAGAAGTAGAAACCCGCGAACATCGCGAAGACGACCGTTCCGAAGACGACGTAGTGGAAATGGGCCACGACGAAATAGCTGTCGGTGACGTGGAAGTCCATCGGCGGTGAGGCCAGCAGCACTCCGGTCAGGCCGCCGAAGAGGAAGGTCGCGAGAAAACCGACGCTCCACAGCATCGGCGTCTCGAACGACAGCGAACCTCTCCACATCGTGCCGATCCAGTTGAAGAACTTCACGCCCGTTGGCACGGCGATGAGGAAGGACATGAAGGAGAAGAAGGGCAGCAGTACCGCGCCGGTGGCGAACATGTGGTGCGCCCAGACCGTCACGGACAGACCGGTGATGGCGATGGTGGCGCCGACCAGACCGACGTACCCGAAGATCGGCTTGCGGCTGAAGACGGGGAAGACCTCGGTCACGACCCCGAAGAACGGCAGCGCGATGATGTAGACCTCGGGATGGCCGAAGAACCAGAAGAGGTGCTGCCACAGCAGCGGCCCCCCGTTAGCCGCGTCGTAGATGTGAGCACCGAATTTACGGTCCGCCTCCAGGGCGAAGAGCGCTGCGGCCAGTACGGGGAACGCCATCAGCACCAGCACACTTGTGAGCAGCACATTCCAGGTGAAGATCGGCATCCTGAACATGGTCATTCCCGGTGCCCGCATGCAGATGATCGTCGTGATGAAGTTGACCGCGCCGAGGATGGTTCCGAAGCCTGACAGCGCCAGTCCCATCACCCACAGGTCTCCGCCGATTCCTGGAGTGTGCTGCCCGTCCGAGAGCGGCGTGTACGCGAACCAGCCGAAGTCGGCAGCCCCGTTCGGAGTGAGGAAACCGATGACAGTGATGAGCCCGCCGAAGAGGTAGAGCCAGTACGACAGCATGTTCAGGCGGGGGAACGCCACATCGGGAGAGCCGATCTGCAACGGCATGATGGCGTTGGCGAATCCGGCGAAGAGAGGCGTGGCGAAGAACAGCATCATGATGGTGCCGTGCATCGTGAATGCCTGGTTGTACTGCTCGGCGGAGATCAACTGCAGGCCCGGCCGTGCCAGTTCGGCTCTCATCACCAGTGCCAGGAGTCCTGCGAAGAGGAAGAAGAGGAAGCCGCTCACCATGTAGAGCGAGCCGATCTTCTTGTGATCCGTGGTGGACAGCCACGTGACCGCCACGGCCCCGACGCTGCGTTCGCGGGTCTGCTCTCGTGGCGGCTCGGTCAGGACTGGCATGGCTTGGTGGCCCCTTCGTTCGCCGGAACCGAATCCGTACAGACGCGACGGCGTCTGCGCTGCCGGTTGCACGACGTTCGTACCTTCCGGCCCTGCGGAAAGGTGTGGTTCACCCGTACGTGGGCCGTTCGCGGCTGATTGATGACCGTTCGGGGTTCCCGTGCGAGCTCCGTCACAACGGGATCGGAAAACGCCCCGTCTGGGT
>DATMEI010000301.1:0-2427 GCA_035556995.1 Streptomyces sp. | reverse complement strand
ACGTCGGAGCAGCACTGCATCGTGCAGGTGCTGACGTACATCTCATCGCCCGTGGCCCGCACTTGGCGGCCATGAAGGAGCACGGTGTCCAGGTGCTCAGCCCGCGAGGTGACTTCACCGCGCAGGTGCACGCCACCGACGACCCGGCCTCCATCGGGCCGGTCGATTACGTCTTCCTGGGACTGAAGGCCAACTCCTATGCGGCGTGCGGGCCGCTGGTCCATCCCCTGCTGGGCGAGAACACGGCCGTCGTGGCCGCGCAGAACGGCATTCCGTGGTGGTACTTCCACGGTCTCGAAGGTCCCTATGAGGGCCGCCGTATCGAGAGCGTGGATCCCGACGGCGCGGTCAGCGCCGTACTCGCGCCCGAGAGGGCCATCGGCTGCGTCGTCTACGCGGCGACACAGCTCCAAGGGCCCGGCGTCGTACGGCACATGGAGGGCACCCGCTTCTCGATCGGCGAGCCGGACACCACCGACTCCTCGCGCTGCGACGAGTTCAGCGCGGCCATGCGGGAAGGCGGCCTCAAGTGCCCCGTCGAGGCGGACATCCGCAACGACATCTGGATCAAGCTGCTCGGCAACATCGCCTTCAACCCGCTCAGCGCGCTCTCCCGGGCGACCATGGCGCAGATCTGCCGCCATCAGGACACCAGGGCGCTGGTGGAGACGATGATGCGCGAGACCCTCGCGGTCGCCGACGCCGTCGGCTGCCGCCCCGAGATTTCCGTCGAGAAGCGACTGGCCGGAGCCGAACGTGTCGGCGACCACAAGACGTCCACCCTCCAGGACCTGGAGAGCGGCAAGCCCATGGAGCTGGACGTGCTCCTGGCCGCAGTGGTCGAGCTGGCCGCGCTGACCGGTACGCGCGTGCCGAAGCTCTGCGCCATCCACGCCGTCACCGACCTGCTGGCACAGACTGTTAGGAGTGCAGCATGAAGCAACGCGACCGCGGGAAACCGCCGTCAGCGGGCTACCCGCGACTGAAGCACCCCCTGGTGCGGGACGAGAAGGGCGGCCCGCTGCGCAGGGCGAGCTGGGACGAGGCCCTGGAGAAGGCCACGGAAGGGTTCCGCCGGATACGGGCCGAGCACGGCCCGGACGCCTTCGGGATGTTCTCCTGCGCGCGTGCGACGAACGAAATGAACTACGTGGCGCAGAAGTTCACCCGCGTCATCATGGGCACCCACAACGTCGACTCGTGCAACCGCACCTGTCACGCGCCCAGCGTCGCCGGCCTCTCGGCGGCGCTGGGCTCCGGCGGCGGCACCTCCTCCTACGAGGAGGTCGAGACGACGGACCTGATCGTGATGTGGGGCTCCAACGCCCGCTTCGCGCACCCGATCTTCTTCCAGCACGTGCTGCGCGGCATCCGCAACGGTGCCCGCATGTACGCCGTCGACCCGCGCCGTACGTCGACCGCCGAGTGGGCGGAGAGCTGGCTCGGTCTCAACGTCGGCACGGACATCCCGCTGGCGCACGCGATCGGACGCGAGATCATCCACGCGGGGCTCGCCAACCACGCCTTCATCGAACGCGCCACGAGCGACTTCGAGGAGTACAAGGCCGAGGTCGAGCCGTGGACGCTGAGTGTGGCCGAGCAGGTCACCGGCGTGCCGGCGGATGCGATCCGCGACCTCGCGCACGCCTACGCGACTGCCGAACGGGCCCAGCTGTGCTGGACGTTGGGCATCACCGAGCACCACAACGGCACCGACAACGTACGGGCCCTGATCAATCTGTCGCTGCTCACGGGCCATGTGGGGCGCTACGGTTCGGGGCTCCAGCCGCTGCGCGGGCAGAACAACGTGCAGGGCGGCGGCGACATGGGCGCCATCCCCGACCGGCTGCCCGGCTTCCAGAACGTTCTCGACCCGGAGACGCGTGCGAAGTTCGAGGCCGCCTGGGGCACGACCCTGGAGCCGCGGCACGGACGCAATCTGACCGCGATGTTCGAGGCCATGGAGTCGGGCGAACTGCGCACCGTCTACTGCATCGGTGAGAACCCCGCCCAGTCGGAGGCCGACACCGGCCAGGCGGTGGAGCGTCTCCAGGCACTCGAACACCTCGTGGTGCAGGACATCTTCCTCACCAAGACCGCCGAACTCGCCGATGTCGTCCTGCCCGCCACCGCCGCCTGGTGCGAGACGGACGGCACCACCACCAACAGCGAGCGGCGTGTGCAGCGTGTACGCAAGGCCCTCTCCCCGCCCGGCGAGGCGCGCGAGGACATCGACATCATCTGCGACATCGCCGAACGCCTGGGCCACGAGTGGAAGTTCGCCGACTCCCAGGCCGTCTGGGACGAGCTGCGCTCCGTCTCACCCGACCACTACGGCATGACGTACGAACGTCTCGCCGAGCATCAGGGCATCCAGTGGCCCTGCCCGAGCACCGACCGCATCGAACCGACGTACATGCACGGCCG
>DATMEI010000300.1:0-13458 GCA_035556995.1 Streptomyces sp. | reverse complement strand
CCGCCGACGTCGTAGCCGCCGGCGCGAAGCTCGCCGACTCACCCGCGGACGCCGTCGCGGCGAGCGAGCTCGTCATCCTCAGCCTCACCGACTACCAGGCGATGTACGACATCCTCGACAGAGCCACCGGATCGCTGGCCGACCGGACCCTCGTCAACCTCAGCTCGGACACGCCCGACCAGTCCCGCGACGCGGCACCATGGGCCAGCCGTCTCGGCGCGGCGTTCCTTACCGGCGGCGTCATGGTCCCGGCGCCGATGGTCGGCACGGAAGCGTCGTACGTCTACTACAGCGGCCCGGCCGAGGTACTGGAGCGGCACCGGGAGCGCTTGGAGCTGCTCGGCACGCCGAGGTATCTGGGCGAAGACGCGGGGCTCGCGCAGTTGATGTACCAGGCTCAACTCGAAGTCTTTCTCACCACTTTGTCCGGGCTGATGCATGCCACGGCGATGCTGGGCAGCGCTGGGATGACGGCACGGGAGGTGCTGCCGGAACTGCTCTCCTCCACCGAGTCCGTCGGCGACATCCTGAGGGCCGGCGAGGAGGAGGTTCTCGGCACGGCGCTGGATGCCGGTGAGCATCCCGGCGACCTCAGCACGGTCACGATGATGGGCGCGACTTCCGACCACATCGTCGAGACCAGCACCTCGCTCGGTCTCGACCTCGCGCTCCCAGCGGCCGTGCAGTCCCACTACCGACGCGCGATCGAGGACGGACACGGCGGCGACAACTGGACCCGCATCATCGACGGCATCCGCAACCCGCGATGACCTGTCGCTGAACGGTGCCGGAGTCAGTAAGGCCACACTCCGCCGGCCGGGATGTGCCGTCCCGGTCACGGGGTTCTCCCGGTCCGGTGACCGCCCGCATCACGGGCTGGTCGGCGCTGTCGGGCACGGATAGCGTCCGACCGCATGGTCTTCAACTTCAACGATCACTACCACCCGCTGCTGCTGAGGCAGGTGCCCGACGGGGCACAGACGGCGCTGGACGTCGGTTGCGGGACCGGCCGGTTCGCGCGACTGCTTGCGGAGCGCGGGCTGGACGCAGAAGGAGTAGACCCTGATGCCGACGTCATCGAGGCAGCGCGGACGACCGGCGGCGGTCCTCAGTACCGCCAGGTCGACGTGCGGGACGGACAACTGCCCGACTCGCACTACGACTTCATTTCCTGCATCGCCAGCCTCCACCACATGCCCTTCGACACAGTGCTGACGTTGCGGAAGGCCCTGGCCCCGGGCGGTGTCCTGGCGGTGCTGGGGCTCTGCCCGGTGAAGACAACGACCGACTTCGTATGGGCGCTCCCTACGCGGTCCCTGCTCAAGGCCGATCGCCTGCTGAGCTCGCGCCGCCGCACCCCGTCCGTGAATGTCCCGATCGTGTGGCCTCCCCCGCTGACGTACGCCGAGACCCGCGTCGAAGCCGCCCGCCTCCTCCCCGGCTCGACTCTGCGCCGCCTGCTGTTCTGGCGGTACCTGCTGGTGTACCGGGCTTAGCGGCTCACGGTGACGGCGGACGGTGGACGCGGCGCAAGGCGAGGAGTTCGGCCACGGCTTCGAGCCAGCGGGCGCAGGTTTCGTCGCCGTCGATACCGGTGGCGACGCCGGAGGCCGACTCCAGCCAGGAGCGCACCAGTTCCGCGGCCTCGTCGCCAGGTACCGGTTCGGGGAGGTCGGCCGCGTAGCGGATGCCGCCGCTGCGGATGATCTTGGCGACGTAGGCGACGGCACGCGGTTGGACGCCGAGCCGGTCGAGGCGGACGGCAGCGCAGACGGCGCCGTCGCCGAAGAGCGCGGTGCGGTGGGCTCCTGCGAAGGAGAGGCCGTAGCGAAGCATGGTGGCGGGGTCGAGCGCTGCGAGCTCGTCGTCGGTACGTCCGGGCGGTGCCGGGGTGGTGCTCATGGCTGCCTCAACTGGGGTTCGGTAAAGGTCACTTCACGGTGACGGTGTAGGTGTGGTAGCGGCCCCGCTCGTCGGCGTCGGGTGTGGGGCTGCCACTGGGAACGGGTGAGGGGGAGACCTCGCCGCCGGCGTCACCTCCGCCCGCGCAGCCCGACTGGGGACACTCGAGGAGCCGGATCTTCGTGGTGCCGGGGCCGACGGCCTTGAAGTCGAAGTAGTGCGTTCCGCTCTGTCCGCCGTCCTCGTCGCTGCCCTCGGTCTCCTCCCGGTCCCCGGTGCTGCGGACGACGCCCTTCTCCGGTTTCGGCGATCCCAGGTACCAGTCTTCGCCCATCGCCGTCTCGACGGGGACGGACAGTGAGAACTCGTCGCCGGATTCCACCTGCAGGTTCTTCTCGTCCTGTTCGTAGGTGTCCGGGCCGGCGCATCCGGCGAGGAGAGCCGTCAGCAGGGCAGGCAGAGCGAGCCGCTTGGCGAGGGTGCGCATGGTGGTCGTCATCTCAGTCGGCGGGCAGGTGGACGGCGTAGGCGTCGGGCAGGTCGTTGTCGGAGGCCTTGCCCATACGGCCGTTGACGAAGTCGTCCTCGCTGACCCACGTCGTGGTGCCCCACGGGTTGTAGATCTGCAGCTTGTCGCCCTCCTGGCCGACGACCATCATCGCGTGGCCGCTGCGCTCGCCGTCGGGGTATCCCTCGACGCCGATGGGGACGGGTTTGCCGTCGGCGACGGACTTCTCGATGTCGGGCAGCACGTCGCGCCGGGCGTCGGCGCTGCGCGTCTCCTGGAACTCGTACTCGCTTCCGGTGTGGGGGCTGATCTCCTTGTTGACGATCTCGGTCTTGCCCTCGTTGTCCACACCGGCGGGGGTGTCGGAGAACCAGCCGTCATAGCTGCCGTCGCCCTCCTCGTGGAGGCGCATCTGCTCGTCGCCGAGGCGGTCGCGGAAGGCGTCGGGGTCGTTCTCCTGCCCCGAGGGTCCTCCGGTCAGCTCGAGCGCATACACCGGGTCGACCATGGCACGGGCGGTCACGGTGGAGGAGGGGACGCAGGTCGCGCCGTCCTGGGACCAGTTCTCGTCGCCGAACTTCTGCTCGTCCGTGTTGGTGTTCGCTCCGTCCGGGTTGAGCCCTTCGTCGTTCTTGCTGTCCGCCGCGGTGGTGACGGGAGTGAGGTGCTCCTGGAGCCAGTCGGGGTCCTTGCCGTGGATCTTGCCGCGGAAATCGGTGACTTCGTCCAGGCTGTAGCCCGCGGCGAGGGCCTTGACCAAGTAGGCGCGTTCCTGCGGGGACTTGGAGTCGGCGAGCATCCGCTCGTACTTCGCCTGGTCGGCGGCGCTCATCTTCTCCATGTAACGGCCGGACCGTTCAAGGTCGTTGGCGGTGAGCAGCTCGTTCTGTTCCCGGGCGCCGCCGGTGCCGGAGATGTCGGCGAGGACGAGACGGTCGGCCGCGGAGATCTCATCGGTCTTCATCTGACCGGCGCGGGCCTCGGAGGCGTACTTGTTGAGTTCGCGTGCGGCCGTGCGCGCGGCGTCGTCGGCCTTCTGCGCTGCGTTGAGCATGCAGTTGCCCCCGGCGCCGGCGGTGTCCTGAGCCCGTTTGCGTTCCGACTCCTCGGCGTCCTTCTCGACCATGTCGTCGAAGAACCCGTCCTCGCCGCCGAGCATGCTGAGGGCCTTGCGCAGCTGTTCGCGTCCGGAATCGTCCGTCGACTGGGCCGAGGTGAGCGCGTCGGACAGATCGTAGAGAGCCTTGGACGCCTTACGGAACGCCTCTTCCATCTGTTCGGCCGAGCGCCCGGCCGCCGCGACCACTTCGGACGCCTTGGCGCCGGTGCTGCCGACCCACACCGAGGGCAGGCCCGACTTGGCGACCTTCTCCACGCGGTCCTGCACGTTGCGGGCGTCGTCGGCCTGGCCCTTGTAGCGCTTGGCGATGCTGTCCAGGGTGGTCGGCGACCCGACAGGCCGGGAGACGCCGAGGGCGTTGTTGATGGCTTCGATGAGGTCGTTCTTCTCGCCGGCTTTGGCTATGGAGCTCACGTGTCCCGCGAGTTGCTCGCGGCGGTCGGTGGTGGATTCCTCGGCCATGCGTCAGTGCCCCGTGTGTGTCGGTGGATGGCGGTGAAGGCTGCCGACGCCGTGGTCGCGCCGGTGCCGCGGCTGTCAGGCCGTGGGGATCAGTCGAAGTCGGCGAGGCCGGGCGGACGTTCGCCCGGTGTCGGTGCGGTGGTCAGACCGGGATGGGGGCCTGCCGGTGCCGGCATGGTGGTGAGCCCGCCACCCGTGGGAGCGGGAGCCGGCATGGTCGTCGGCCCGCCGCCGGCCGCGGACCGCAGGCCGAGCGTGGCGTCGTGGTCGGCGCCCTGGTAGTTCTGCTTGGAGACGCGGACCTTGTCCGCGAGTTCGTGGAGGGCGGCTTCGAGGGTCTTCGCCTCGGCCTGCCATGCGTCCGCGAAGCCGTCGTAGGCGGGGCCGGAGTCGGAACCGCCGAGGGTGTCCGTCGAGTAGCACATCTGGTCGTCGACTGCCTTGCGTATGCCGCCGACGTCGTCGCCCGCGCGGTCGAGCTTGTCGGCCTCCCGCGACATGCCGGTCTTCTGTACCTCGTAGCCGCTGGAAATCGCCCCGCCCCTTCCCCCGACGCCGGGACGGATTCGGGTGACCGCCCGGCTGTTCAAACGTGGATTCTAGCGTTCCCCGGTACGGGGCACGTGGCCGCCACCGCCCAACCAGCCGCCACAGCCCGCCCGTTGACCTCGCGTTCCGTGCACCTCGCACCTCGCACCGCACTCCCGCCTCGCACGTCTGCCGAAGCCCCGAACCTGCGCGGCGCTTCGGAGCGAGGAAGCAGGGCTACGGATTTCGTACGTCAACGGCCATTCGGCGCACCGGAGTTCGTCCACACTGTGAGACGGCGGCTTCTTTCACTGGTCGTACCACGGAAGACGTCGCCCGAATTCGCGCGGCTGCGGACGATTCGCGATGCCGGATTCCTTCACCAGGACGAGAAAGTGGCACTTGTTGCGCGAACGGGGTTGTCGCGTACATGGCCGGTTGCTTCTACTTGCGGACGCACGGAATTCGTCTTCATCCGTGGAAGGAATGCCGATGTCCCGCCCCCACAGCAGACGCGTCAAGCGCGTTCTTCTCGCTCTCGCCGCCGCCGGCGGCTGCGTGCTGGCGACTCTCGTCGCCGTGCCCGCGAGCGCTAGCGTGACCGCGAGCGAAAAGGCCGCAGACCCGGCGTCGTGCCCGGTCGCAGCCGAGATCAGTCAGGGTTACCACGACGGTCACGACGGCGTCGACCTCGCTGCACCGCTCGGTACGCCGATCTTCGCGGCCGGCCCCGGTGAGGTCACCGAGTCCGGCCCGGCCAGTGGCTACGGCCAGTGGATCCGCATCAAGCACTCGGACGGAGCCGTCACCGAGTACGGGCACATGAACGAGCGGTTCGTGAACGTCGGTGACACCGTCACCGGTGGCCAGCGCATCGCCTCCGTGGGCAACGAGGGCCAATCGACAGGCCCGCACCTGCACTTCGAGGTCCACCTCGACGGCGGCACCGGGTTCGGCGACGACCCGCTGGCCTACATGTCCGACCGGGGTGTCTCCCTGCCGTGCACGCCCTGACGGACCGGCCGGCTGGGGCGTCCGACCGCCTGCGGTGACCGCCCCGAGATGACGGCCCTGCGATGACGGCCCTGCGATGACGGTCTCCATCGGGCCAAGCAATCCCAAGGAACGGCGCCGCCTGCCCGGCACACCCCACCCTGCCGGGACGCCGACGCAAGGGCGTACCACGCCAACCCCCCTGGCACCGGCCGTGATCCGGTGCGCCGGCCGGTGCCAGGAGCTGAATCCCCCCACCACGCGCCGGACGTGCAGAGAGGCAGCACCCCGATGAACACACGCAAGAGAGTCGTCGCGGCCACCGTCGGCGGCGCGCTCGTCGCGACGCTGGCCGTGGTCGGACAGAACGCGACGGCCGCTCCCGGCGCCGACGAGCCCACCATGAACGAGGCCTTCAGCGACGCGGCTTCGGAGTTCGACGTACCGCGTGACCTCCTCGTGGCCGTCGGGTACGCGGAGACCCACCTGGACGGCCACAACGGCAAGCCCAGCCAGGACAACGGCTTCGGCGTCATGCACCTGGTCGACAACCCCGAGCGGGAGACCCTGAAGCAGGCCGCGAAGATCACCGGCGAATCCCGGGCGGACCTGAAGAAGAACGACGCCGCCAACATCCGCGGTGGTGCCGCCGTCCTCCGCGCCTTCGCGGACAAGGCCGGACTCAAGGCGTCCGACCGCGACCGCATCGAGGCCTGGTACCCGGCAGTCGCCGGCTACGGCGGCGCTGACAGCGCCTCGCTCAAGCGCCTCTACGCCGACGCCGCGTACGACTTCGTGAGCAAGGGCATCCCGGCCAAGGGCACGAAGGTCGAGATGTCGCCGCAGAAGGTCAGCCCGGAGCGCGGCAAGCTCGCGAAGGCAGCCGCGCCGGGAACCGGCACGAAGAGCGACGACTACCCGCCGGCCATCTGGAACCCCGCCGACCCGGCGAACTACAACACCGGTCGTGACGCCGCGATCTCACAGGTCGTCGTCCACGTGACCCAGGGCGCGTACGCCGGGACGATCAGCTGGTTCAAGAACCCCGAGGCAGAGGTCAGCGCGCACTACGTGATCCGCTCCTCCGACGGTGAAGTGACCCAGATGGTGCGCGACGCCGACACCGCCTGGCACGCGAGGGGCGGCAACGCGGCGGGCCTCGGCATCGAGCACGAGGGCTTCGTCGACGACCCGTCGTGGTTCACCGACGCCATGTACCGCTCCTCGGCCGCGCTGACGAAGCACCTGTGCGACAAGCACGGCATCCCCAAGGACCGCGCGCACATCGTCGGCCACAACGAGGTCCCCGGCAACGACCACACCGACCCGGGCCCCAACTGGAACTGGGACACGTACATGGGGTACGTCAACAGCTGAAGTGACGGGGTGATGCCTCAGCGAGAAGCAACAGGCGCATAAGGGAGTGAACTCGGTGGCCCGGTCATCCTGCCGGGCCACCGAGGCGCGTGTACGGGGACCTCACCGGGGCGGGCCCCCGCCCCGGCCGAGGAGTGGCCGCCCGCTCCCTCACCCCAGGTCCGGCAGCGTGTCTCCCTGTACGGCCTGGATGTCCAGCTCGATCCTCAGCGTCGTCCCGATGGCCGCGATCCCCGCCGCCACCATCATGTTGTAGTTCATCGCGAATTCCTCGCGCTTGAGTTCGGCCGTTGCCCGGAAGGCCGCCCGCACGCCGCCCCACGGGTCGGGCCCGTAGCCCAGGTACGAAAGGTCCAGTGCCACGTCCCGTACGACGCCGTGCATCGCCAGCCAGCCGTGCACCGTCCAGCGGTCGGTGCCCGAGGGCTCGACGGCGTGGCTGCGGTAGGTGAGCTGCGGGTGCTTCTCCACGTTCAGGAAGTCCTCGGACTGCAGGTGCGCGTCGCGGATCCTGTTGCCCGTCTCTATGCTCGTGCCCTCGATGACGGCCTCGACGGAGGACTTCTCCGGGTCCTCGTCGATCTCCACCCGCCCGCTGAACTCCGAAAAGCGGCCGTGCACGCTGGAGATGCCCAGGTGCTGTGCCGTCGCGCCGATCGTGGAGTGCACGGGGTCGATGGTCCAGGGACCGGGCGGCGGCAGCTCGGTGCCCCCTTGGCGTACCAGCACCAGCGTGCCCAGATCGGCCCGCCCGGAGGCGGTGACCAGCGCTGTGGCGGCTGCCGGCGCGTAACCGAGGGCGGTCGCGATGACCGTGTAGGGGCCCGCGGGCAGCGCCTCCTCGCTCTGTGCGACGCCTTCGGTGTCCGCTTCGGCACGCAGCACCTGCACGCCCGTCATGTCGGTCACGGTCAGCACGGCGTGCTGTACCGGCCACCCGTCGCGGGTCTGGATCTGCGCCCGTACGCCTGCGCCTGCCATCTTCCGATTCGCTCCTTCTCGCTCAGGCCCGGTCTGTCCGGCCTATGACAGGCCCCCGGCACCGGGCAACGGCGCGCGCCGCACCCTGCCCGCAGCCAGTCTTCCTTCTGCCTGTGTGAGGCGGGAAGTGCGGTGCGTGCCGGGCTTTCGTGCAGGCCGCCGCGTGATCCGCTCACTCGCGTCACGCGGCGGCCTGCACAGGGGTCATTCGTCCGGGTGGTGCAACTCGACGTCGTAGTCGTCCCTGCCGGCCCCGTGGACATCGAGAGCTGTCGCCACCGGCGGGTAGCCGCTGGCGATGACCGAGTAGTCACCGGCGTCCAGGTCGGTGAAGCCGTACGCGCCGTCCTCACCGGTCGTCGCGGTGGCCACCACGTTGCCCGCCGAGTCGACGAGCGTCACCCGCGCGTCCGGCAGCGGGCTGCGGTCGAGACCGGCCCGGATGACGCCCTGCACGCGGGCGCCGGCGGCCAGTTCGAGGTCGATCCGGGTGACGCCCTGCCCCGCCACCTCGACGGGACGCGCGACCGGACGGTAGCCCGGTGCGTTGATGGCGATCGTGAAGGTCCCGGGCACCAGCTCGTCGAAGCTGAAGTCGCCGCGCTCGCCGGTACGTCCGGTCGCCAGCACCTCGCCCCTCGCGTCGGTCACCACGACCATGGCCGCCCGCACGGGCTGTCCGTCGACGGAGCTGCGTACGCGCCCGGCGAGCCCGCTGGTGGCAGTCAGGCGGATGTCGTGCCTGAGCGGTTCGTCCCCGACGGTCACCGTCGACGCCTGCGGTGTGTGTCCCTCGGCGGCGGCGATCAGTACGAAGCTTCCGGGTCCGGGTGTGTCCATGCCGTACCCGCCGTCCGCACGCGCCACGGAGCGGCCCAGCTGACTCCCGCTCAGCGAGATCAGCGTCACCGCGGCCCGGGGCACCCCTGCGCCCTCGGCGTTACGGACGGTGCCGCGCACCGAGTGCTGCGAGTCGCCCGACTGTTCGCTCTCCGCGGCGTCCTGCAGCGACGCGGCGGAGGCGGGGGACGCAGCCGTGTGCAGGCTCTGCCCGTGCTGCACCCCGGCCTGCTGCAGGGCATGCCGCGCCGCGGTGTCGGTGGCCGTGGCTCCGGTCTGCCCGTGCGCGCCGCCGACGGTGTGCGGGGCGTCCTGCGAGGGCAAGCCCGGGGAGCCGTCCGCCGCTTCGGCCTGTTCGATGCCCGACGTCGTCTTCAGCGGCACCTCCTTGATCAGGAGCACCATCAGCAGGCTCAGCAGGGCGACGGGTGCGGCGTAGAGGTAGATGTCGCCGATGCCGTGGCCGTAGGCGCTCTCGATCACCTGGCGGATGGGGCCGGGCAGTTCGGACAGATCCGGGATGTCGCTGCCGGCGCCGCCCGTGGGCCCGCCGTGGTCGATGCCGAGCTTGTCCAGGCCTTCGTCGACGTGGTCCGAGATGCGGTGGGAGAGCACAGCACCCAGCACGGAGACGCCCACCGCACCACCGAGGGAGCGGAAGAAGTTCACCGTCGAGCTGGCGGCACCGAGGTCTGCAGGGTCCACCTGGTTCTGCGTGGCCAGCACCAGGTTCTGCATCATCATGCCGACGCCGATGCCGAGCATGGCCATGAAGGCCGCCATGTGCCAGTAGACGGTGTCGTGCCGCAGCGTGCCCAGCAGCCCGAGACCCGCGGTCAGCAGTACGCCGCCGGAGCAGAGCCAGACCTTCCACCTGCCCGTACGGCTGATGATCAGCCCGGAGACGGTTGTGGAGAGGAACATCCCCAGAATCATGGGGATCGTCATCACGCCGGCCATCGTCGGCGACTCACCGCGCGCCAACTGGAAGTACTGGCTGAGGAACACCGTCGCGCCGAACATCGCGATGCCGACGAGCATCGATGCCGCGGAGCTCAGCGCGATGGTCCGGTTGCGGAACAGCCGCATCGGGATGATCGGCTCCGTGACCTTCGACTCGACGACGAGGAAGAGCAGACCCAGCAGCAGCGAGCCGCCGACCATCGCATAGCTCTCCCAGGAGAGCCAGTCGTACTTGTCACCGGCGAAGGTCACCCAGACCAGCAGCAGCGAGGCCGCCGAGGCGACGAGGAAGGCACCGAACCAGTCGATCTTCACCCGCCGTTTGACCAGCGGAAGATGCAGAGTCTGCTGCAGCACGAGCAACGCGATGACCGCGAAGGGTATGCCGACGTAGAAGCACCAGCGCCAGCCGAGCCAGCTCGTGTCGGTGATGACGCCGCCCAGCAGCGGCCCGCTCACCATGGCGACGGCGAAGGTCGCACCGATGTAGCCGGTGTAACGGCCGCGCTCCCGCGGGGAGATCATCGCTGCGATCACGGTCTGGACGAGGGCGGAGATCCCGCCCATGCCTATGCCCTGCACCGCACGCGAGGCGATCAGCATGCCGGTGTCCTGCGCGAAACCGGCGGTCGCCGAGGCCAGTACGAAGATGACGATGGCTGTCTGAAGCAGCGCCTTCTTGCTGAACAGGTCCGCCAGCTTCCCCCACAGCGGTGTGGACGCGGTCATCGTCAGCAGCGAGGCCGTCACCACCCAGGTGTACGAGCTCTGGCCGCCGCCGAGATCCGCGACGATCTGCGGAAGCGCGTTCGCGACGATCGTCGACGACAGGATGGCGACGAACATGCCGAGCAGCAGCCCGGACAGCGCCTCCATGATCTGCCGGTGCGTCATGGGTGCGGCACCGCCCGGGTCTGAGGCAGCGGGCGGGGGCGTCTGGGACGCCTGCCCTGCGCCGCCTCCGGCGCCGGCGCCATGCACACCGGATGGTGTGGTCGTGGCCATTCGTTTCCCTACTTCTTCCTCAGTGCCGTGCGGTGGTCTCTGGAGTGTCCTCGTGAAGGAGGCGCGGCGCACGACTGTCGCCGAAGCTCTCCCGGAGACGCTCCAGCATTTCGTTCAGCCGTGCGATGTCTTCGTCCGTCCAGTCGTGAAGAAAGCCCTCCAGGGCCTCGGTTGTGGCCTCGGCGAGCCTGTCCAGTTGCCGGCTTCCCCGTTCGGTGAGGCGCAGCAGCCGGGACCTTCCGTCCTGAGGATCGGCATGGCGCTCCAGCCAGCCACGCTCCTCGACGTGGGAGACGTGGCGGCTGGTGACCGACATGTCTATGGCCATCAGCTCTGAAAGGCGGCCTATACGCATCTCGCCGTACTTGTGCAGAAGCGTCAGTACGGCGGCGGAGGCGGGCGGACAGTCTTGTGGGAATCCGCGCACCATCTCTCGCCTGACGGCACCGATCCCGCTAAGGTGCCGGGCCAGTTCCTCGTAGCTCCTGCGTGCGGCTCGCGCAGCCATCCCATCCCCTGCTTATCGTTGCTCCGGGCAACCGTAAATCCGTTAGTTGCCGTACGCAAATGAAATTCGGACACTGGAAGCAAAGAGTCGGCAAAGCCGGGCCCGTCTCGGGTGGGCCTCTCCTCAAGCGCCAGGGCGGGGGCTGTCGACGGCCACGGGCGTTCGCTAAGGTCCTGCCCCATGGCTCACAACCCGCATGCACCGCAAGGCCCCGACCCCTCTCAAGACCCGGCCGGCAGCACGCAGATGTTCCGCGCGTTCGTCGACGAAGAGGGCGGCGCTGCACGCCCGCAGCAGCGTTCCGCTCCGGAGGCGGCTTCGTCCGGGCCGCGGGTCGGAGTGATCCTCGGCGTCGTCGCCGTCATCGCGGTGGTCGCCGTGGCGGCCTGGCTCGCAGTGGTCTGACCGGCTCGCGGCCGCCCGCGGCTGCTCCCTCGGAAACGTCTCGCTCCGCTGCCGACCGGCCCGTCTGTCTTCCGGGCCGGTCCGGCTGCGGTCGGTCTCGCGCATGTCCGTACGGAGAACCTCCGCGCGGCATGCGTCCGTACGGCTGTCCGTACGACCGGAGGGCTCACTCCTCCGCGATCAGCCCCTCGCGCAGCTGCGCGAGCGTGCGGGTCAGCAGGCGGGAGACATGCATCTGCGAGATGCCGACTTCCTCGCCGATCTGCGACTGCGTCATGTTGGCGAAGAAGCGCAGCATGATGATCTGGCGTTCACGCGCGGGGAGTTTGGCCAGCAGCGGCTTCAGCGACTCGCGGTACTCCACGCCCTCCAGCGCGCTGTCCTCGTAGCCGAGGCGGTCGGCGAGCGAACCTTCGCCTCCGTCGTCCTCCATGGACGGAGAGTCCAACGAGGAGGCGGTGTAGGCGTTCCCCACCGCCAGACCGTCGACCACGTCCTCCTCGGACACCCCGAGGCAATGGGCGAGTTCGGTCACGGTCGGGGAGCGGTCCAGCGTCTGGGACAGCTCGTCGCTCGCCCTGGTGAGTGCCAGCCGCAGCTCCTGCAGGCGCCGCGGCACGCGCACCGACCAGGAGGTGTCGCGGAAGAAGCGCTTGATCTCCCCGACCACCGTCGGCATGGCGAACGTCGGGAACTCCACGCCCCGCTCGGCGTCGAAGCGGTCGATCGCCTTGATCAGGCCGATCGTGCCGACCTGGACGATGTCCTCCATCGGCTCGTTCCTGCTGCGGAAGCGCGCCGCCGCGTACCGCACGAGCGGGAGGTTGAGCTCGATGAGCGTGTCACGCACGTAGGTTCGCTCCGCGCCGTCCTTGTCGAGCGCGGCGAGCCGCAGGAAGAGGGAGCGGGAGAGGGTGCGCGTGTCGATGGCGTGGTCTGCTGGCGCCTCGGGGACTCCCATGGCGTCGACGTCGGCGGTCGTCTTCTCGGTGAGCACCTTCGAGCTGCCCAGTTCTACGGACATGCCACCCCCTTGAGGTCGCGGACGGGTCGCAGCGGCACCCTCGTGAGAGGGAGGCACCTCCCCCTGCATACCGGAAGCGCCGTTGCGGCAAACGCAGCTCTTGCAGAATGTCACAAGTAGGCAACACGACGTAGCCTCATGTCGATAAAACTGCATAGCTGAGGCAGTTGGTTCGTCGTTGCGTACGCCTCTGTCCGGTTATGCCTCGATTCGATTCGCGGCTCGCAGCCGCGCGAAGCTCCGTGACAGCAGCCGCGATACGTGCATTTGGGACACACCCAGCTCGGCACTGATCTGTGACTGCGTCAGATTCCGGTAGTAGCGCAGCAGCAGGATCCGCTGTTCTCGCTCGGGGAGTTGGACGAGCAGATGCCGTACCAGATCGCGGTGTTCGACTCCGTCCAGCTCCGGGTCCTCGTAGCCGAGACGGTCGAGCAGGCCCGGCAACCCGTCCTCACGCTCCTGTGCCGCCTCCAACGACGTTGCGCGGTACGAGCGTCCGGCTTCGATGCACGCGAGCACGTCCTCCTCGGCTAGCTTCAGCCGTTCCGCGATCTCCGCCGTGGTGGGTGAGCGTCCGAACGCCGTCGTCAGGTCCTCCGTCGCGCTGCTGACCTGCACCCACATCTCGTGCAGTCGCCTCGGTACGTGCACTGTGCGGACGTTGTCGCGGAAGTAGCGTCTGATCTCGCCGATGATCGTCGGCATCGCGAAGGTCGGGAACTGGACGCCGCGCTCGGAGTCGAACCGGTCGATGGCGTTGATGAGCCCGATGGTGCCGACCTGTACGACGTCCTCCATTGGCTCGTTGCGGCTGCGGAACCGGGCTGCGACATAGCGCA
>DATMEI010000299.1:0-2045 GCA_035556995.1 Streptomyces sp. | reverse complement strand
TCGGAATACCAGCTCTCCAAGGTCGGCCGCTCTTTCATCGCGGGTCTCCTCACGCACGCGGGTGAGATCTCCGCTGTCACCAATCAGTGGGTCAACTCCTACAAGCGCATCTGGGGCGGCGCCAACCGCACCGCGGGCGAGGGCGGCGAGTCCCCCTCGTACATCTGCTGGGGCCACAACAACCGCAGCGCGCTCATCCGGGTGCCGATGTACAAGCCCGGCAAGATGGGTTCCACCCGCATCGAGGTGCGTTCGCTCGACTCGGGCGCCAACCCCTACCTCGCGTACGCCACGCTGCTGGCGGCCGGGCTCAAGGGCATCGACGAGGGGTACGAGCTGCCGCCGGGCGCCGACGACGACGTGTGGGCGCTCTCCGACGCCGAGCGGCGCGCGATGGGGATCGAACCGCTGCCGCAGAACCTCGGCGAGGCCATCACACTGATGGAGCGCAGCGAACTGGTCGCAGAGACGCTCGGTGAGCACGTCTACGACTTCTTCCTTCGCAACAAGAAGCAGGAGTGGGAGGAGTACCGCTCCGAGGTCACCGCATTCGAACTGCGCAAGAGTCTGCCGGTGTTGTAAGGCACCCCGCCCACCGCAGCAGCGGAGGCCGGGTACGCGGAGTGCGAGACGACGGAGGACGGTCAGCGTGCAGGGCGGTCGGCGGGACAGCCGGTACGGACAGCTGGTACGGCGCGGCTTCACGGAACCGGCCGCGGCGGAACGGCTGCTCGGCCTGCCCGACCTCGCCGAAGTGCGCTCCGACACCCAGCTGTTGGACGCCTTCGGGGCCACGGCCGATCCCGACCTGGCACTGATCGGGCTCGTACGGCTCGTCGAAGCTCAGGAGGACCCGCAGCGGCTCCTGGACACGCTGCGGGCCAGCAAGCCGCTGCGCGACCGGCTGCTCGGCGTGCTCGGGGTCTCCGAGGCGCTGGGAGACCATCTGGCACGTCACCCCGACGACTGGCAGGCGCTGGTCACGTACGAGACGGCCGATCTGCACCCGGGTGTCGAGGAGTTCGAGTCGGCCGTCATGCCGTCCACCGGCCCCGACGACCTTCGGCACCGCTACCGGCGCGCCCTGCTGTCCATCGCGGCCCGCGACGTGTGCGGCACCAGCGATCTGGCGGAGACCGCCGCCGAACTGGCCGACCTCGCCACCGCCACACTGCGCGCCGCCCTCGCGATGGCCCGGTCCGAAGCGCCGGAGGACGCGAAGTCGTGCCGCATCGCGGTGATCGGCATGGGCAAGTGCGGCGGCTGCGAGCTGAATTACGTCTCCGACGTCGATGTCATCTTCGTGGCGGAACCCGACGACGCCGTCGAGGAGGCGCAGGCCCTGCAGGCCGCCGGCCGGCTTGCGGCTCGGATGATGCGGATCTGCTCCGACACCACAGCCGAGGGCACCATCTGGCCCGTCGACGCCAACCTCCGCCCGGAGGGGCGCAACGGCCCGCTGGTGAGGACTCTCTACTCCCACCTCGCCTACCTCAACCGCTGGGCCAAGACCTGGGAGTTCCAGGCGCTGCTCAAGGCCCGGCCGGTGGCGGGCGACATGGCGCTCGGCGAGGCGTACACGGAAGCCGTCGCCCCGATGGTCTGGCAGGCCGCCGAACGCGAGAACTTCGTCCCCGACGTGCAGCAGATGCGCCGCCGCGTCGTGGAGAACATCCCCGTCGCACAGGTCGAGCGTGAACTGAAACTCGGACCCGGCGGTCTGCGGGACGTCGAATTCGCCGTGCAGCTCCTGCAGTTGGTGCACGGACGCTCCGACCCCACACTGCGCAGCCCCACGACCCTGGCGGCACTCGACGCACTCGCCGTCGGCGGATACGTGGGACGGCAGGACGCCGCGGCGCTGGAGGCCGCGTACCGCTTCCTGCGCACCATGGAGCACCGCATCCAGCTGCACAAGATGCGCCGTACACACCTGATGCCGGAGGCGGAGGCAGACCAGCGCAGGCTGGGCCGTTCGCTGGGCTACCGCAGTGAGCCCGTCAAAGAGCTGCACAAGGTGTGGCGGCGGCACGCCGCAGCCGTAC
>DATMEI010000298.1:0-5109 GCA_035556995.1 Streptomyces sp. | reverse complement strand
CAGCGGGTTGATCTCCGCGTCCGGCGGTGTCTCCAGCTCCCGCGCGAGCTTCACCGCCGCCCTGGCCAGATGGTCGTGTGCCAGCTGCTCGGCCACCAGATGGGTCAGGTCGATCAGGGTCTGCAGCGCCGGCTGGTCCTTGGCGCGCAGCAGCTCGGTGGCCTGGAAGGTCCGGGTGCACGCCTCCCGCCGTACGGTGTCGGCGAGTTCCTCCTTGCTGCCGAAGTGGAAGGAGAGCGCGCCCTTGCTCATCGCGGCGCTGCGACTGACTTCGAAGAGCGTGGTGCGCTGGTAACCGGAGCGGTCGAAGGACCTCGCCGCGGCCATCGTCAGTGCGTGCCGGGTGAGTTCTGCGCGCTCTTGCCTCATGGAGCTTGTTCCCTTCATGCGTACAGGTCCGCGGGGAGACGGACCGTCAGGTCGGCAGATGCGGGGAGCGCTGCCGCCACCACAAACATACAAAGTGTTCTGTTTTTTTGCGCTGGAAGGGACGACAGAGCCGTAAGAAGGGATCAGGTGCGCGGTGTGCCTGTCAGGAGCGCGACAGCATGCTCCGGTACCAGCCGGCCGCGCCGGTCAGCCTCGCCAACGGGCCCGGCCCCGGGTCGATTCGGCAGGCATTCCAGAGGAACTCGCCGCTGTAGAAGTGGTCCTGAGCAAGCAGCGTGAGCTGCCGCGCGCTGATCCTGCCGGGGTTCTTCTCCATCAGTGACAGGCACTCCTGCCACGTCAACTCCCCGCTCACCGGCGGCAGTACGTCCAGGGACGCCAGTACGTCGAGCAGGTCACGGCTGCGTACGGGCTCGGGATGGACTGCGTGGTGGATGCCCTGGGCGGCGATCGCGCCCCCGGCAGGGAGTCGGAGCGCGGTGGCGGTGATGAGCCGCGCAAGGTCCTCCACCGCGATCATGGACAGCCGCGACTCGCCTGCCATCCAGTATCCGGGTACGCGGCGCGCGAGTTCGGCGAGGGCAGGCACGACCCAGCGGTCCCCGGCACCCGTCACGAGGCCGGCCCGCAGAACCAGGGCGCCGTGGTCCAGGGCGTGCGCCTCGCCGGCCAGGCGGGTGCGGCTGGTGACGGAACCCGGGGCGGGCTCCAGGTCGGTGACCGTGGCGTCGCGGTGCGGGCCGCGTCCGTAGACGGCCGTGGTGGACAGCTGCACGATCCGCTTCACGCCCGCCCGTGCTGCCTCCTGCATCAGTGCGGCGGTCCCCAAGTCGTTGACCTGCAGGCACAGTTGCTCGTCGGAGCCGACATGGGACGCGGCGTGTACGAGTACTTCCGCCCCCGAGCAGACACCGGAGAGGGACTCAGGCCGTGTGAGGTCCGCACTGACCTGTTCCACCCCGGGCGGCAGCGGCACATGCCTGCGGGTGAGCGCCCGTACACTCACCTTGTGTTCAGCGAGCACCACCGGATCGGTGAGCCGCCGCAGGACCGCGGAACCGATGAACCCTGTCGCCCCGGTCATCACGACCCGCAAGGTCATCCGGCTGCCCGCAGAGCGCCTTCGGGGTTCACGACCATTCCCGCAACGACCTGGGGCGGAGCGATGCCCAGCAGGATGTACTGCCACAGGTCGGCGATCCGGTCGGGAAGGTCCGCCCGCCGGCTCGAGACCTTGGAGAAGTGCTGGACACCGGTGTAGCAGCCCACGAGAAGCACAGCGAGCCGGTCGACCTCCACGTTGTTGCGCAACTCGCCGCGCGCCGCCGCGGCCGAGAGCTGTCCGCGGAAGACCTCCGCCCAGTCCAGATAGGGGGCGTCGTCGTGGAAGCCGATCTCCTCCTGCTCCACCGCGAGGCGGACGCCCGCGCGCAGGAGCTTGTTCGTCTGGAGCTCCCGGGCGAGGAGGAGGGTCGTGTCGATCAGGCGCTGGAGCCCGTCCGGGCCGGGCGGCAGGACGACCGCGTCGCGCTGGGCGAGCATCACGGTGCGGGCCAGGTCCAGCTTGGAGGAGAAGTGGAAGTAGAGGGCTCCCTGAGTGATGCCGGCGCGCTGCATGATCTGCGCGATCCTGGCTGCCCTGTAGCCCATTTCGTCGAAGACCTCTGCCGCTGCTTCAAGAATCAACTGCCGTGTCTCTACGGCCCGTTGCTGCATCGGTCTCGTTCTTGCTGACGCCATCCGGCCTCGCCACCAAAGGTTCTATGGTTTCCGGCACAAGTCACTCTGGACACCATCCCACCCGGAGGGCCGTACATGACTGTCACCCCCGCTGTGCCCGATCTGCCGGAAAGCACAGCCTACTCGTCACCGGTCCCCCGAGAGTTCGTACACAAGGCCGCGCACACCGAAGTGCTCCTGACGGGCTGGAGGCAGTACGGCGAGAGCGAGTTCGAGGTGGGTGCGCAGTGGCCGCGTGACCACGGCTTCTGGCGTACGGACAGGGACGGCGTACAGGATCCGATGCTGCTCGTGGAGACGACCAGGCAGGCACTGCCCTTGCTTTCGCACGCCGCCTACGGTGTGCCCGCGGAGCATCAGTTGATCTGGGATCACCACAACTGCGCTTTCTCAGCACCGCTGTTACGGGTGTCGGACCGGCCTGCCGAGGTGATCCTCCACCTGTCCGCGTCGCATCCGCCCCTGCCGAGCGGACGGCTGCGGAAACTGTCGCTGAAGATGACCGTCATCAGCGAGGGCCGCACGCTGGGCACGGCCTCCACGGTTTTCAGCGCGCACACTCCCGAGGTCTACGCGCGGCTGCGTGGCCCCCGGATGACGGACCCGTCGGCGGCCATGGCGTCAGCCGTGCAGCCGCCTGCTGCTGTGGCTCCCGCCCTTGTGGGGCGGGAAAGCGAGCGTGAGGTGGTGCTCGCGGCGGCCGGTGACGGAGGGCGCCGGCAGCTGAGGGTGCCCACCTCCAGTCCGTGGCTCTTCGACCATCCGGTCGATCACGTCCCGGGGATGCTGCTGATGGAGGCTGCCCGCCAGTGCGGTCAGCTCGCCGCCTCCGGCCGGCAGTCCCATCTGGTGCGTCTGGAGGCCGAGTTCGAGCGGTACGTCGACCTGGACGCACCGAGCTGGGCCGAGGTCTCCCCCGGCCCTTCCGCCGACGGGCTCGCCTCGCCCGGGCCCGACGGCGAGAGCACGCTGACCGTGAGTGTCACCCAGCACGGCAAGCGGGCCTTCACCGCGGTGGTCGGCTTCGCGTCGGAGTCCGGGCCCGGCCTCTAGGCCGCCTTCCGGCCGCGGCCTGCGTCAGCCGCGGATCTCTTCTGCGCCCGCCCGCGGCACTCGGGTAGTGTTGCCGTCTCCAGGCACGACACGCACCGAGGAGGTGGGACCGATCACCGTTGCATCAGCTGGGGTGCTCTCCTCCTGTGGCCGTGCGCTCGTCCTGACGTAAGCGGCCGGGAGCCCCCGTGGCGTTCCGAAAGGCTCCCATGTCGCTCTTCCCATCGTCGCTCTCCCGCTCGGCCCTGGTCACCGGACTTCGCGCCGCAGGGTGCGTATTCGCCGAGGACGAGGCGGAGTTGCTCATCTCGGAGGCCCGTTCGGCGGACGATCTCGCCGCCATGGCGGACCGTCGCGCCGCCGGCCTTCCACTCGAACACGTCCTGGGCTGGGCCGGGTTCTGCGGATTGCGGATGGAGGTGGACGAGGGGGTCTTCGTGCCCCGGCGCCGCACCGAGTTGCTCGTACGCCAGGCTGCCGCTCTCTGCCGTACGGACGCCGTCGTCCTCGACCTGTGCTGCGGCTCGGGAGCGGTGGGTGCGGCGCTTGCCGCCTCACTGGACGGACGTATCGAGCTGCACGCCGCCGACATCGACCCCGCGGCGGTGCGATGCGCACGGCGCAATGTCACCGCTGCCGGCGGTCACGTCTACGAGGGTGATCTCTACGAGCCGCTCCCAACTGCCCTGCGGGGGCGGGTGGATGTCCTCGTGGCCAACGTCCCCTACGTACCGGCCGCGGATGTCGGACTGCTCCCGCCGGAGGCCCGCCTGCACGAGCCGCGAGTGGCGCTGGACGGCGGTGCCGACGGGCTCGGCGTGCTGCGCCGGGTGGCCGCAGGTGCATCCGGCTGGCTCGTCCCGGGCGGCTGCCTTCTCGTGGAGACGAGCGAGCGCCAAGCCGGCGAGGCCGTCGACGCGGTGGCCGGCAGCGGGCTGACTCCGCGGGTGGCGGCGAGTGAGGAGCTCAGCGCCACCGTCGTCGTCGGAACGGTGCCCGCCCGCACGCACAGCGGAACAACTCACGGGCGTCGACGCTGAGTCGGGCCTGCCCCGTACGTCGCAGTGCGGGTGCCCGTGACGGTGCCCGACGGTGAGGCGGGCGCGGCTTCCTGCGCCCCGACCGTCCGGCGGTTGCACACCAGCGTGACGACGAAACCGAGCGTCAGCGCGAGGAGCACACCGAGGTTGGCGGAAGCCCAGGCGCCGGAGGTCCCGCCGAGCCCCAGCGGTCCCAGCAGATAGCCCTGCCAGGAAAGCCAGTCGGCTGCGGTGTTGGTGACCAGGCCCCATCCGGCTGCGGTGGAGACGCAGAGCACGGCCACGGGCAGCCACCGTACGTCGCCGTAACGGCCGGAACGCGAGAAGAGGTCGGAGTCGTCGTACGGGCGTGCCCGCAGCGCGATGTCGGCGAGCATGATGCCGCACCAGGCTGCGACCGGGACGCCCAGTGTCGTGAGGAACCCCATGAAGGAACCGAGGAAGTCCTCCGAGAAGAAGACGATGTAGACCGTGCCCGCGACCATGAGGAGGCCGTCGACGGCGGCTGCGGCGTAGCGCGGCACACGCAGTCCGAGGGCGAGCAGAGCCAGCCCCGAGGAGTAGATGTCCAGCACGGCACCGCCGATCAGCCCCAGCACCGCGACGAGCGCGAACGGAACGAGGAACCACGTCGGCAGGAGCGTCGTCAGGGCCCCGACCGGGTCGGCTGCGATCGCTTCGCTCAGGCCGGCCGAGGAGCCCGCGAGCAGGAGGCCGAAAACGAGGAGGACGACCGGGGCCGCCGACGCGCCGAGCGTGGTCCAGCCGGCGACTGCCGCGCCCGGGGTACGGCGCGGCAGGTAACGCGCGTAATCGGCGGCGGCGTTGACCCAGCCGAGTCCGAAACCCGTCATGAGGAAGACCAGCGCCCCGATGAGTTCCTGCG
>DATMEI010000297.1:0-7118 GCA_035556995.1 Streptomyces sp. | reverse complement strand
ATGGCGATCCCGGTCACGGCTGCCGGCGCCTCCACCCCCACAGCCGAGACGGCCAAGCCGGTCAAGACGGCCAAGTCGGCCAAGACGGACGCCCAGAAGCCGAAGGCGGCAGAGGGCGGCTGGAACGACTTCGGCTGCAAGCCCTCGGCCGAACACCCCCGCCCTGTCGTGCTCGTGCACGGTACGGGCGGCAACGCGGTCGACAACTGGCTCGGCCTTGCCCCCTACTTGAAGAACCGCGGTTACTGCGTCTTCTCCCTCGACTACGGCCAGTACAACGGCATTCCGTTCTTCCTCGGACTCGGCCCCATCGAGAAGTCGGCCGAGGAACTGGACGCCTACGTCGACAAGGTCCTGAAGGCCACCGGTACGGGCGACGTCGACATCGTCGGCCACTCACAGGGCGGCATGATGCCCCGCTACTACCTGAAGTTCCTCGACGGCGCCGACAAGGTGAACGCCCTGGTCGGCATCGGCCCGAGCAATCACGGCACCACGCTGAGCGGGCTGACCAAGCTCGTCGACCTCATTCCGCCGATCGGCGACGCCATCGAGGACCTCGGTCCGTCGCTGATGCAGCAGAAGAAGGGCTCGGACTTCATCAACCGCCTCAACGAGGGCGGAGACACGGTGCCGGGCGTCAAGTACACGGTGATCGCGACGAAGTACGACGAGGTCGTGACGCCCTACAAGTCGCAGTTCCTGGAAGGGCCGGAGGTCAACAACGTAGTCGTCCAGGACCTGTGCAAGGTCGACATCTCCGAACACCTCGCTCTGGGGCTGCTGGACAGGGTGGCGTTCCACGAGACGGCCAACGCCCTCGATCCCGCCAACGCCACCCGGACCACCTGCTTCTCCTAGAGCAAGCCGGCCGGCGGGGGCCCGAGGTCCCCGCCGCCGCGGCTCACCCCTCGTACAGCCTCTCGGCGTACGAGGGGCCGTAGTGCTCCTCCAGCAGTTCCAGAGGGTCGTCCTGCCGCTCGAGCGCCTTGGACAGCCTCGCGCGGCTCGGCAGCGCGTCCGGCTGCCAGCTCTCGGGGCTCCAAGTGCTGGAGCGCAGAAAGGCCTTGGAGCAGTGGAAGAAGATCTCTTCGATCTCCACCACGAGCGCCAGCACGGGCCGGTGCCGCTTGACCGTCATCCCGTCGAGGAAGGGTGCCTCGCGCACGATGCGGGCCCTGCCGTTGATGCGCAACGTGTCGCCGCGGCCCGGCAGCAGGTGGATGAGACCTACATGCGGGTTGGCGAGGATGTTCCGAAAGCCGTCGATCCGCCTGTTGCCGGGCCGGTCGGGGATCGCGACCGTACGGTCGTCGAGCACCTTGACGAAGCCGGGCGGATCGCCCTTCGGGGAGACGTCGCACGAACCGTCCCTCCCCGAAGTGGCGATCAGGCACAGCGGCGAGTGCGCCAGCCACTCACGGTCGACCGGGTGCAGAGCGGTCCGTGCCTTCTGCGCGGCGTGTGGGGCGGGAGCGCCCAGCAGTTCGCCCAGTTCGGCCTCAGAGGTGACTTCCCGCACGTGCGCGGACGACCCCACTGTTTCCATCCGGCCTCACCCGTCCCGTACATGGCGTACGAATCCCGCACGCTGAGCTCGTACCAGCATTTTACGAACACGGGTCAGCCCTGGCGGCGGCCGGCTGCCCGGCGCCGTACACCCGCGAACATCAGCGCGCCTCCCAGGAGGAGAACGGCTCCACCGCCGACGGCGATGGTGGCGGTGTGCTGACCGGAGCCGGTCTCGGCCAGTTGGGTCTTCGGGTCGGACCCCTGGGCAGCGGGCTCGCCGGCGTCCTTCACCTCCGGGGCCTTGTGGGTCTCCACACCCTTCTTGTGCGCGCCGTGGCCGTGAGCGCCGGACGCCGGGCCGCCGCGGCCGTCGTGGTCGACGGTCGACTTGGCGAAACCGTCGGCGATCTGCGCGCCGTCCGGCGCTGCGGGTGCCTGCGTCGAGGAGGTGGCGGGGGTGCCGCCCGCGTTGCCTGCGGACTTCCCGCTGCCGAAGGTGACGTCGGAGCAGGTGTAGAAGGCCTCAGGGCTGTCCGAACGCTGCCAGATGCTGAAGATGAGGTGGCGGCCGGTTCTCTTGGGCACGTCGCCCTTGAACTTGTACGCGCCGCCCTGCAGTTGAGGGTCGCTGGTCTCGGCGAAGGGCTTGGACTCCAGGTCCGACCACTTCAGCGGCTGGGACGGGTCGTAGCCGGCCTTGGTGATGTACAGCTCGAAGGAGCCCTTGTGCGGAGCGGTCGCCTTGTAGGAGAAGGCGTGTTCACCGGCGCTCATCTGCGAGGCGGGCCAGTCCTTGCGGGGCAGGTCGAGGCCCTTGTACTTGTCCCGGCCCGCGCTGCACAGCTTCCCGTCCGGGATGATCTGCTGGTGCTTGCCTGCGGCGTCGGGGATGTTGACCTCGTTCCAGTCGTAGAGCGCCTGGGTGCCGCCGGCCTTCACGGCCGCCTTGCACGCCGCGGACTTCGGGCTCTCGGGCCCTTCCGCGAAGCAGGTCGAGACCCGGCTGACCGGGTCGGTCATGGAACCGTGCGCTCCGGCGGGGACCGTGCCGAGCACGGTCAGCGCCAGGGGCGCGACGCCAAGGGCGGCCACGCGGGCCACCTTGCGACGTGCGGACATCATGGACTCCTGAAGGTGGGGGGTGAAACGCGTGGGCCCCGGCCTCCCCGTGGGGGCACGGAGGCCGGGACCACTTGCACGTTAACCCCGCTCAGCAGCCGTTTTCGAGGTGCAGCGGGCCCAACTGCCCATCCTTATGGTCCTCTTAAGGAGGGGCTCACGGACGGTTAAAGCTCACCCGCCCCCGGCACGGTGGCGGGGTCATGCCGCCGTCGCTTCGCCGAACTGGACGGAGCGCTTGGCCAGTCCGCCCCAGAAGCCGTCGATGACCGTGCGCGCTCCTGCGAGGTCGGCCTCTCCCGCGCCGAGGGTGACGAACAGCGGCGCGAAGTGTTCGCTGCGCGGGTGGGCGAGCTTGCCGGCGGGCGATCTGTGCTCGAAGTCGAGCAGCGCGTCGACGTCGCCGCGGGCGAGAGCCTCCTTCCCCCAGGTGTCGAACTCCCGTGACCAGCCGGGGGCTTCGTCGACTCCGGCGCCCCACCGCATCCCGCTCAGATTGTGCGTGAAGAAGCCGCTTCCGACGATGAGGTATCCCTCGTCGCGGAGCGGTGCGAGTCTGCGGCCGAGCCGCAGCAACTGCCCGGGTTCGAGGGTGGGCATCGACATCTGAAGCACCGGGACGCCGGCGTCCGGGTACATCTCGGCGAGCGGCACGTACGCGCCGTGGTCGAGGCCGCGCTCGGGCGCGTCGTGGACGGGGCCCGCGGGGCCGGCGAGCAATGCCCGTACGCGCTGGGCGAGTTGAGGTGCTCCGGGGGCCGGATAGCGCACCTGGTAGTAACGCTCGGGGAACCCCCAGAAGTCGTACACCAGCGGCACGGTCCGTGTCGCCGAGAGGGTCACCGGCGCCGACTCCCAGTGCGCCGAGACCATCAGGATCGCCTCGGGGCGCGGCAACCGGCCACTCCAGTCCGCCAGTTGGGACGTCCAAAGGTCGTCGTCCGCCAGCGGGGGCGCGCCATGGCTGAGATAGAGCACGGGCATACGGGCGGAACTCGCGGGCCCTTCCGCGGCGACGCCGGAGCGCTCGGTGCCGGTGCCGGTGCTGTCGTTGCCGTCGGTGTTGATGCTGTTGG
This sequence comes from Streptomyces sp., assembly GCA_035556995.1. Lineage (GTDB taxonomy): Bacteria > Actinomycetota > Actinomycetes > Streptomycetales > Streptomycetaceae > Streptomyces. Next base: position 3,411 of record DATMEI010000297.1, on the reverse strand, counting down.
TCATGGCTGCTTCGGCCTCGCTCGGGACTCGTACCGCAGAGAGGGGCGGGGACTCAGTTGCGGACCATCAGCACGCCGGCCGCCACCACGACGCCCAGCACGACCGCGGCGACGCCATGGGTGAGGCGGTGCGCGCGCAGCACGGGCAGCAGCCGGTCCGCCGCGTAGCGTCCGGGACCGGTGAGGGTGAGGGCCGCGGCGCCGGCGGCGAGAAGGACTTCGTACTCGACACCCTGCGGTGCGAAGAAGCCGCCGCCCCACTTCACGGCGAGCGCGTTGATCATCGTGCCGAGTACGGCGGCGCCTGCCAGGGGTGTGAGCAGTCCGAGGACGAGGCCGAGTCCGCCGAAGGTCTCGGTGAGCCCGGCGACCAGCGCCATCGTCTCGCCTGCGGGATAGCCGGACGCGCTGAAGAACTGCCCGGTGCCCTTCAGGCCGGGCCCGTCGAACCAGCCGAGGAGTTTCTGCGATCCGTGTGCGGCCATCGTCAGGCCGAGCACGATGCGGAGGATCAGCAACCCGGCATCGTGGGCGCGCTGTGACCTGGCGTCGTCGTGCGCGGCGTGGCCGGCCGACGGTGAGGAAGTGGGGGAGGGCGAGCTGTAGGTGGTGTGGGGGGACGTCATGGCCGGGGACTCCTATGTCGGTGCGGTGCGGCGCCAATGTTGTTCAAATTCGAACTCGCGCCGGACGCTACTTGATGATTCGAATTTGAACAACCCGTAGGATGAGCCCATGAGTGATGCCAAGTGGCTGGACGAGCACGAGATGGCGGCCTGGCAAGGCTTCCTCCAGGCGAGCAACCGGGTCGGCCACCACCTGGAGCAGCAGCTGAAGGACGACAGCGGCCTCTCCCACCCCCAGTACGAGATCCTCGTCCGGCTCGGCGACGCACCCGGCGGTGAGATCCGGATGACCGAGCTGGCCAAGAGCCTGATCACCTCCAAGAGCGGACTCACGTACCAGGTGGGCCAGTTGGAGAAGCGGGGTCTGGTGCTCCGCCGTTCCTGTCCCACCGACGTGCGCGGTGTCTTCGCCGTACTCACGGACGAGGGCAGGCGCGCACTGGACGAAGCCGCGCCGGGGCACGTCGCCGCCGTACGGGAGGTCCTGATCGACGTGCTCGACGAGGAGGAGCTGAGGCTGCTCGCGGAAGGGCTCGGGCGCGTGGCGCGCCGTCTCCGCTCCGACGGGGACGGGGACGGGACAGAACAGGCAGAAGGTCATAAATGAGGGCGGACGGGCCCGCGTCACGGCCCGTTACGGAACCAACCGCGCGCCGTTTCGCGTTGTGTTCTGCGACAGGGGGAAAGCGGAAGGACGGCCGGTGCACAATCGGTGGCGCGACTGACAGGTGAGCACGACGAGTGGGCCCAGTGGGGCGGGCGAAGCGAAAGGGGTGCACGGTGAACCTGCTGGATGTGCTGTTGCTGCTCGCAGTGCTGGTCTTCTCCGTTTCCGGCTATCAGCGCGGCCTCGTCGCCGGATTCGTCTCACTCGCCGGCTTCGTGGGCGGGGCGGTCATCGGTGTGTGGCTGCTGCCGTTCGTGCTGGAGAAGGTGCCGCCCGGCACGACCGAGGCCACCGTCGTGGCGCTGCTGACCGTGCTCGTACCCGCCGCAGTGGGACAGGCCCTGGCCTCCCCGGTCGGATGGCGGCTGCGCAGCGCCCTGAGCTGGACGCCGGTCCGCTGGGCCGACGGCGCCGGCGGCGTGGCCGTCAACGCGATAGCGGTCCTGGTCGTCGGCTGGGTCGCCGCCAGCGCACTGGCCGTCTCGCCCTCACCCGCGCTCAACCAGGCGATCCGGGGCTCCGCGGTGCTCGGTACGGTGCAGGACCGCATGCCGGACCAGGCATCCACCTGGTTCAACGACGCGACGGGAGCGCTGACCACGGCCGGGTTCCCGCCGGTGTTCAACCCCTTCGAGAACGAGCCGGGCGCCACCGTCGCGGAACCCTCGGGTGACTCCGTCACACAGGCGGCGACCGAGGCCGCCAAGCGCAGCACCGTCAAGGTCGAGGGCGTGGCGAACGTGGACGGAAGCGCGCGCGGCCAGGAAGGCAGCGGCTTCGTCTACTCGAGCCAGCACGTGATGACGAACGCACACGTCGTCGCGGGCGTCGACGAACCGACCGTGCGCGTCGGCGGTGTGGGACCGCGCTACGAGGCGAGGGTCGTGCTCTTCGATCCGGCCACCGATGTCGCCGTGCTGGCTGTACCGGGACTTCAGGCGCCCGCGCTGGAGTTCGCGGGCGAAGCCTCCCGCGGCGCCCCGGGTGTGGTCGCGGGCTACCCGCAGAACGGCAGCCTCGATCTGCGGGCGGCAGCGGTCGCACAGCGGGTGCAGGCACAGGGCCAGGACATCTACGGCGACAACCTCAGCAGCCGCGACATCTACGCCATCCGCTCCAACGTCCGCCCAGGCAACTCCGGCGGGCCGCTGCTGTCCAAGGACGGCAAGGTGCTCGGGGTGATCTTCGCCCGTTCCACCAGTGACGCGGGCACCGGCTACGCGCTCACCGCGGAACAGGTCGAGGAGCACGCCCAGAGAGGCACGAACAACACCCAGCCCGTCGACACGGGCAACCGCTCCGCGCTCTGAGTGCTCTGGGCTCACAGCGCCTTGACGTACCGCCACTCCGCAGCCGCCTGCACATAACCCAGTCCCTTGTTGAGCGCCAGCATCGGCAGGTTCGCGGCGTCGTTGCCCGTGAAGGCGTGCGCGCAGCCCGCCGCGCGGGAGCGGCGCAGGGAGTCGAGCTTGGCCAGTCGTGCCAGACCGCGCCCCCGGTATGCACGCCGGGTGCCGGTCATGCCCGACCAGTAGCGCTCCCGACCGTCCGTCTGGGCGACGCAGTACGCCGCGACTTCGCCCTCGACGAGGACGACCGAACTGAGGTGGTGATCGATGTCGGGACGCTCCCAGTTCAGCCTCAGCCAGTCCGCGTACGGCACGAACCCGGTCTGCACATCGCCGGGTTCGTCGGCCGCACATTCCATGTCCGCCTCGTACAGCGGCCGTTGGCCGTCGGCGAAGTCGGCGGACGTGCGCAGCTCGACACCGTCGGGCAGCGGGTCGGGTACGGGCGGGAGCGTGGCGCGGGTGAGGTCCAGGCCCAGAAAGCACGCGCGGCGCCCCCGCACGTAACCGCGCCGCTCGGCGAAGCCGGGGGAGCGGCCGTCGTCGGAGGCCCAGGTGTAGGCACGCCTCGCCCCCAGCTCCCTCAGATACCTCTCTGCTGCCGCCACCAGCGCGTCGCCCACTCCCCGGCCCAGTACGCCAGGACGTACCGCTGTGTGCAGAAAGCTCTCGCCGGGTTCGGTGCTCTCGACAAGCAGTCCCGTATCCGCGCAGCCGGCGACCGGGCCGTCCGGCTCTTCCCGCGCGACCAGCCACCTCGTGTGCTTCC
>DATMEI010000296.1:0-4681 GCA_035556995.1 Streptomyces sp. | reverse complement strand
CCGCCTCTCGGACAGGGCGATTCGCCGTGCACCCAGCTGGTGCGCCTCGACGGTGCGCCCCGCGTCGACAGTCTCGGCCAGTGCCCCGGCGACGGCCGCGTAACCGGCCGCCTCGGAGCGGTAGGCGCCGGGTGCCCTGCGGTAGTACCAGCGGCTGCCGATCAGCAGCACCGGCAGTGCGACGAGTACGGCCACGGCCAGCGGCGGCGCGGTGGCGGTGAGCGCGCCCAGCAGCAGCGTCGTCCAGACGAAGCCGATGGACAGTTGAGGAACCGCCTCGCGCATGGCGTTGGCCAGGCGGTCGATGTCCGTGGTGATACGGGAGAGCAGGTCGCCTGTTCCGGCCCGCTCCAGCACCCCGGGCGGCAGAGCGACCGACCGTACGAGGAAGTCCTCACGCAGGTCCGCGAGCATCTGTTCGCCCAGCATCGCTCCGCGCAGACGCACTTCCCGTACGAAGAAGGTCTGAATGGTGAGCGCCAGCACGAACAGGCCGATGACACGCCCCAGTTGAAGGTCACGTGACCCTGCCGAAAGGTCTTCGACGATGCCGCCCAGGAGATACGGGCCGACCATGGAGGCAAGCACCGCGACGGAGTTGACCACGACGAGGGTGACGAAGGCACGCCTGTGCCGCCGCAGGAGCTCGCCCACGTAGGCGCGCACAGTGCTGGGCCCGCCGACCGGAAGCGTCGTGGCGTTCTCGGAGGCTGCCGGGTCGTAGGCGGGTGGCGTGACGCCGACCGTGACCGTCATGCGCGCTCAGCTCCTTCAGCTCTGGCGAGCTGTGTGTGCTCCTCGCTGGGAGCGTCGGCGGGGAGGCCCTCGGTGATGACAGTGATCCCGTCCTGGGCCGCGCCGTTGCCCGACACCCTGGCCGCCTCCGTCATCTCGGCCACCTCGGGCACGTATGCCTCTTCGGGCATCTCCGTCTCCCGCGTGACGATGGCCCGGTAGGCGGCGTGCGTCCGCAGCAGTTCGCGGTGGGGGCCCGCAGTCACCACCTGCTCGTCCTGTACGAGGACGACCCTGTCCGCCCGGTCCAGCATCAGCGGGCTGGAAGAGAAGACGACCGTCGTACGTCCCGCGCGCACCCCACGAAGAGACTGTGCGATGCGGGCCTCAGTGTGGGCGTCCACCGCTGACGTCGGCTCGTCCAGCACCAGCACGTGCGGGTCCGCGATCAGTGAGCGGGCCAGCGCGAGACGCTGCCGCTGCCCACCCGACAGGGACCGCCCGCGCTCGGTGACGGACGCACTCAGCGGATCGCCGTCCGCGTCGGGGCTGCCCTGCACCAGCGCGTCCAGTACGTCCCCGCACTGCGCCGCCTGCAGCGCACGCCGAGCTGAGACCGCCCCGGACGAGGGCACATCGAGCAGTTCACGCACGGTGCCCGAGAGCAGCACGGGATCCTTGTCCTGGACGAGCAGTGCACTGCGCACGTTCGCCAGCGGCTGGTCGTCCAGCGCTACGCCCCCGAGCCGTACGGAAGCGGCATCGCTGAGCTCGGGGGCGTGCCCGCCGAGCCTGTCCGCCAGCTTCCCCGCCGCGTCCGGATCGCCGCACACGACGGCTGTCAGTTCCCCGGCGGGCGCCAGCAGCCCCGTGACCGGGTCGCAGAGGTCGCCGGTGAGTGTGTTCCCCGGCCCCGGCCCCGGCCCCGTCTCCGTCGCCGTCTTCGGCCCCGTCTTCGTCCTCGCTCCGAAGCCGCTCCCGGCCCCGGCGGGCTCCGGCTTTCCGCGCTTTCCGCCCTCTTCGCCGTCCTCGGCCGTGCCCCTGCGCAGTGACAGGACCCGGGTGGCCCGCTGCGCGGACGGCCGGGAGAAGGAGTAGGCCATGGCGAACTCCTGGAAGAGCCGCAGCGGGAAGAGCAGGAAGGTCACCGCGCCGTAGACCGTGACCAGTTCACCCACGCCGATACGTCCGTCCAGCGCAAGCCGTGCGCCCTGCCACACCACGCCCATCAGCAGCAGCCCCGGCAGTGCGATCTGGATCGCCTCGATCAGGGCCCACATCCGCGCTGTGCGCACCGCCGCGCGGCGCACCTCCTGGGAGGCGTTGCGATAGCGCGTCAGGAACAGCTCCTCGCCGCCGATGCCGCGCAGCACGCGCAGCCCCGCGACGGTGTCTGCTGCCAGCTCCGTGGCGCGCCCGGCCTTCTCACGCTGCAGATCGGCCCGCCGCGTCGCGCGCGGCAGGAGCGGCAGTACGGTCAGCGCCAGCACGAGCATGCCGAGCGATACGAGCAGCCCCAACTGGGGTTCGTAGACGACCAGTCCGGCGCACACGCCTACGGAGGCCAGCAGTGCGGCGCTGAACCGGGAAGCGGACTCCACGCACCAGCCGATCTTCTCGATGTCGCCGGTGGAGACCGCCACCAGTTCGCCTGCCGCGACCCGTTGGGTGAGGGTCGCGCCCAGCGCGGCCGTCCTGTGCGCGAGCAGCTGCTGCACCCGGGCGGCGGCGGTGATCCAGTTCGTGATGGCCGTCCGGTGGAGCATGGTGTCGCCCACCGTCACGGTGACCGCGAGTACGGCCATCAGCGCCCCGGCCTGGGCCAGCCCGGAGCGCGATCCCTCCACCACCGCCTGTACGGCCAGCCCGACGATGGCCGGTACGGAGGCGACCGATGCCATGTGCAGGGTGCCCCAGCCGAGCGACTTGGCCTGGCCTCCCAGCTGCTTGCGGCCGAGCCACAGCAGGAAACGGGGGCCTGACCGTACATCGGGGACGCCGGGGTCGGGATACGGAAGATCGCGAATCTGCATGACGTCCCAGGGCGGCTCGGTGTGAGTGGTGACTCGGAGCGGGTGGCAAGGAGCGGGTGGTGGCAGGGTGCGGGTGGCGGCTCGGCCGGGGTGTGGCCGCCCGGACCAGACTCGCTGTGTCAGGTCTGCTACGCAACGGGTTTTCCGCTGGGTGCGACCAGTCGGCTCAGCTCCCGCTCTCCTCCTGTGACCCGCGGTTTTCCCCTTCCCCGCCTGCCTTCCTCCGCCCCTCGACCGGCCGTTCCCGCCCGCCCGTCCGGGTGCCCCCGGTGAGATACGGGCGGAGTGGGAACATGAGGGACATGCGCGGGAGTGGAGTGCGGGGAGCAGCCAGGGACGGCCGGGCGGCATCGGCGCGAACGAGGGCGCGTACGACGACGCGTGCAGCGGCGCGTACGGCCAAGACGGCGGCAGCCGGTGCGACAGCCGCTGTTCTCGCTGTGACTCTGGCGGCCTGCGGCGGCAGCGCGGCGACCGGGAAGGACGCGGGCAAGGCGCGCGGCGACTCCTCAGCCCGGAAGCAGGACCCCACCCGAGTGCCCGGTGTGGGCGACCCGTTGCAGCAGAGGATCCCCCGTGATGCCCGTCAGGTGGTGGCGGTCTACGGGCAGGGTGAGAACTCGGCGGACGCGACCGTACGGCTCTACACCAAGCGGGGCCCGAACTGGCACAAGGACCGCAGCTGGCCCGCGCACAACGGCAGGAAGGGCTGGACCCCCGATCACGAAGAGGGCGACAAGCGCAGCCCGGTAGGGGTCTTCACCCTCTCCGACGCGGGAGGCGTACTGCCCGCACCGGATGCGAAGCTGCCCTACACCAACAGTGCCGATTTCACTCCTCCTTCGTACTGGCCGAAGAAGACGCGGCACGACTTCGACCACGTCATCGCCGTGAACTACAACCGCGTCAAGGGCACTTCGCCTCTCGACCCCACCCGTCCGCAGGGGCAGTCCAAGGGAGGCAGCATCTGGCTGCACATGGACCACGGCAGCGGCACCTCCGGCTGCGTGAGCCTTCCGAAGTCCGGCATGGAGTACCTGCTGCGCACCCTGGACCCGGACAAGCAGCCGGCGGTGGTCATGGGCGACAAGGCGGCGCTGGCCGCCCGGTAGGGGAGCTCAACTGGCCCTTTCCGGGCTTTCGTTGAGCGCCTTGCCCCACGGCAAGATGTTGCAGAAATCTCCTGGCGATTCTTGCGCCGCACCTTGACGCGTTCACGCGCCAGCGGCAGGCTCCGTCCCGTACCCCCCACGGCGGCCTGGCGCGTGGCTGCCTTCAACGGCACTGCTGTGCCGGACGACGAAGGAGCCGCACACGATGAGAAAACGTCTGACCGGTGCGACCATGGCCACGCTTCTGGCTGCCGGGGGCCTCACAGCCCTGGCGCCCTGGTCCTCGCAGGCGACGCCGCCCGGCGAGAAGACCGTCACCGCGACCCTCTTCGAGAGGCCGTTCGCCGACGTGGGCAAGGCGTGCACGGACACGCTCGGCCCGGCCGGTTACGGCTACGTGGAGGTCTCACCTGCCACGGAACACATCGAAGGCAGCCAGTGGTGGACCTCGTACCAGCCCGTCAGCTACAAGATCGCCGGGCGGCTCGGTGACGCCGACGCCTTCAAGAGCATGGTGAGCGCCTGCCACGAAGCGGGCGTCAAAGTCATAGCGGACGCGGTGATCAACCACATGGCCGCGGGGTCCGGCAAGGGCACGGGCGGTACCGAGTACAGCAAGTACGACTACCCGGGCACCTACTCCGACGCAGACTTCCACGGCTGCCGCAAGGACATCAGCGACTACACCAACCGTGAGAACGTCCAGACCTGCGAACTCGTCGGACTCTCCGACCTCGACACCGGCAGTGACAAGGTCCGCTCCACAATCGCGGCGTACCTCGACAGCCTCCGGGAGATGGG
>DATMEI010000295.1:0-5050 GCA_035556995.1 Streptomyces sp. | reverse complement strand
CATCCAGAACGGCTGCCGCTGCTTGATCATGAAGGGGTCGAAGGGCAGGTCGCCGTGGCTGTGGGTGCGGTCGTGGACCATGTCCCACAGGACGAAGGCCTGCTCGCAGCGCGCCTGGTCGCCGACCATCTCGCGGATGTCGTCGGGCAGTTCGAGCCCGAGCGTGTCCACGGCGGCCTCGGTGACCCTGCGGAAGCGGGCTGCCTCGCGGTCGCAGAAGATGCCGCCCCAGCTGAACCGCTCGGGGGCCTCGCGCACGGCGATGGTCTCCGGGAAGAGGACGGCCGAGTTGGTGTCGTATCCGGCCGTGAAGTCCTCGAAGGTGATGCCGCAGAACAGCGGGTTGTCGTAGCGGGTGCGCTCCAGCTCGGCCAGCCAGTCGGGCCAGACCATGCGCAGCACGACGGCTTCCAGGTTGCGGTCGGGATTGCCGTTCTGGGTGTACATCGGGAAGACGACCAAGTGCTGGAGGCCGTGCTCCCGGTTCTGGGCGGGCTGGAAGGCGAGCAGGGAGTCGAGGAAGTCGGGCACGCCGAAGCCGCTCTCCGCCCAGCGGCGCAGGTCGGAGAGGAGTGCCTCGTGGTACGCGGCGTCGTGCGGCAGCAGTGAGGACAGGTCGCGCACCGCCGTGCACACCTGCTCCAACTCGGCCTCCACCGCGGTACGGGAGGGTGCGTCCTCCGCTTCGAAGTCGATCGAGCCGTCCTTGGACTGCGCGGGACGGATGGCTTCCACCGCGTCCTTCAGCACCGCCCACGCCGGGTGTTCGACCACGCGCTCAGCGGACGTACCCCCGTCGTCCACGGCCTGGGACGAAAATATTTCCGTCATGACTACCCCTCCACAGAAGAACCTGGCGTCCCTAAACGGTAGCCGGGCCGGGTCACCCTCTCAAGTGGAGGTTGCCGGAAATTATCCGCCGGAACCCCCATCCGGGCCGCCGATCTTCCTGTCAGAAGCTGTATCGGCGATGACTTTGCCCAGTCCCGCCATGGCTTCGAGGGCGTCCGGCAGCAGATGACCGACGCCCAGGAAGCCGTGGAACATTCCCGGGAAATGCGCCTCGGTCACCGGCACACCGGCCGCCGCCAGCTTCGCCGCGTACTCACGGCCCTCGTCGCACAGCGGGTCGCACCCCGCTGTGACCACGTGTGCGGGCGGCAGCCCGCTCAGATCGGCCCGTAGGGGCGCCGCGTAGGGGTGTGTGGGATCGGCGTCCGGGCCGAAGTACTGGGCGCCGAACCAGCGCATCGCGTGCTCGGTGAGGTAGTAGCCCTGTGCGTTGATCCGGCGGGAGGGCGTCCGGGCTCCGGGATCGGTGGAGGGGTAGATCAGCGACTGGTGCGCTATCAGCGGGCCGCCCCGGTCCCGGGCCATGAGGGTGCACACGGCCGCGAGGTTTCCGCCCGCACTGTCCCCCGCGACGAGCAGCGCCTGCGGATCGCCGCCCAGCTCCGCGATGTGCTCCGCCGCCCAGCACACGGACGCGTAGGCGTCCTCGGCGGGCTCGGGGAAGCGCGCTTCGGGTGCGAGCCGGTAGTCGACGGAGACGACCACCGCACCGGATGCCAGGCACATGCCCCGCGCTGTCGCGTCGTGAGTGTCGAGGCTGCCCAGCACCCAGCCGCCGCCGTGGAAGAAGACGACCGTCGGCAGGAGACCCCCGCCGGCGCCGGGCCGCTCCTCCTCCGGCGGGCGGTAGATCCGTACCGGCAGGTCGGGCGCGCCGCCCGGCCCGGGGACCGTACGGTCGGTGACGTCTCCGACCGCCGGCCTCCCCAGCGGCGGGGGCATGGAAGCGGCGAGCATGCGGCGGGCCTCCGCGGCGTCCGTGACGGTGCCTCCGACGTCGGGGAAGACGGCCGTCATCGCCTCCATCAACTCGCGGGCCCCCGGGGCGAGCCGCTCGGGCTCGTCAGACGCGGTCTCGGTCACGAATCTGCTCCTTCATCTCGCGCCGGCATGCTGCACGTGCTGCGGTGGGTCATGTGGCCGTGTACTCGTGCACCGCCTCCGCCCGCACCCGTGGGCGTCGGAATGCGGGTGGAACGGCCGCTAGTCTGTGCGGCGCGCACGTCGGTCAGCCCGTGCGCCGTCACCACAGGAAAGCGAGAGCGCGCCGTGTCACTGCTCACCGTCGGCCACCGCGGAGTGATGGGCGTGGAGCCCGAGAACACCCTGCGGTCCTTCGTCCGCGCCGAGCGCGAGGGGTTCGACGTCATCGAACTGGACCTGCACCTGAGCAAGGACGGGGAACTGGTGGTGATGCACGACGCGGACGTCGCGCGCACCACGGACAGCTCCGGCGCCATCGGCGACTTCACCTTGGCCGAACTGCGCGAACTGGACGCCGGGGAGGGTGAGCGCATCCCCGTCTTCCAGGAGGTCGTCGAGGCCGTACAGGCGCCGCTGCAGGCCGAGATCAAGGACCGGGCTGCCGCGCGTGTGCTGGCCGGAGTGATCGATGAACTCGGGCTGCACGAGAGGGTCACCGTCATCTCGTTCCACGACGAGGCGCTGCGCGAGGTCCGTACCCACCTGCCCGCGATGCCGCTGGTACTGGTCACCGGCCGCTCCACGCCGACCGCACCCGAGCGGGCACGCGAGCTGGGAGCCGTGATGGTCTCGTGCGAACTGCAGTGGCTGGAGCGGGAGACGGTCGACCGGTGCCATGCCGACGGCATCAAGGTCATCAGCTGGACGGTGAACACCGACGAGGACCTGGCCCGCGCCCGCGAGTTGGGGCTCGACGGCGTGGTGACCGATATGCCGGAGATCAAGAGGGCAGCGCAACCAGCGGTTTGACGAGCAGCTCGAAGGCGAGGTCGCCTCGCTGCGGGATGCCGAACCGCTCATCGCCGTACGGGAAAGGGCTGAGCTTGCCGGTACGGGCGTAGCCGCGGCGTTCGTACCAGGCGATCAGGTCCTCGCGCTGGCGGATCACCGTCATCTGCATCTCCCGCGAGCCCCATTCGGCGCTCGCCGTGCGCTCCGCCTCAGCCAGCACCGCCTTGCCCAGTCCCGCGCCCTGCAGGTCGGGACGTACGGCGAACATCCCGAAGTAGGCGTTCTCACCGCGCCGTTCGAGCTGGCAGCACGCAACCAGCCGCCCCGCACGCTCCGCGGCCAGCAGGATGCCGCCGGGGTCCGTGACGACGGCGGCGACGCCCTCCGGGTCGGTGCGCTGGCCCTCCAGAAGGTGCGCCTCGGTCGTCCAGCCGGCGCGGCTGGCGTCTCCGCGGTAGGCGGACTCCACGAGCGCCACGAGAGAGGGGATGTCGTCCTCGCCGGCGATACGGAAGGTCAGCTCGCCGGACTCCTTGACGTTCTCCATGGTGAGCGACCTTAGTACGCCGCCTGGGGGAATAGGGTCGGGCCGCATGGTGCACGTACTGAGCAGCCGGATGCTGCTGCGGCCCACCGACCCCGAGCGGACCAGGGCCTTCTACGGACAGACGCTGGGTCTCGCAGTCCAGCGCGAATTCGGAACCGGTGAGGAAAGGGGCACGGTCTACTTCCTCGGCGGGGGCTCCCTCGAGGTCTCGGGCCGGTCCGAGACCCCGCCCTCACCCGGCCTGCAGCTGTGGTTGCAGGTGGGGGACGCCGAGGCCGCACACCGCGAGCTGGCCGACGGCGGAGCCGAGGTGCTGCGGCCGCCGGTGAAGGAGCCGTGGGGCCTCATCGAGATGTGGATCGCCGATCCTGACGGCGTGCGTATCTGCGTCGTCGAGGTTCCCGAAGATCACCCGATGCGCTACAGGCCGGGAATCTGAGCGCTCCCCCGTTGCGACCGTGCGCTCCCGTGTGCGGGTGACGGGGCGGGCAGCCTCCCGGAGGGCGAGCGGGGAGGTCGGCGATGCACGGCTCGGCAGCGGTCGGCTGGCTGCTGACGGCGCTCTGCGCGGTCACCGGCGCAGCTTGTCTGCTGCGTGCGCGGGGAGCCGGGGGGATGCAGCGGAGTGCTGCCAGGAGCGAGGCCCTGATGGGGCTGGGGATGGCAGCGATGGCGCTGTCCGGCAGCGTGTCCACGGCAGCTGTCCCCCCGCTCGTCTTCATCGTGCTGTTCGGGGCGGTGGGCGCATGGGAGTTGCTGCTGCTGCGTGAGACGCGGCAGCAGGGGCGGGGGCCGGGTTCGGAGTGGGGGCCGGGTCCCGGACCGGGACCGGGGCGCCGGGCGCGGCAGGGCGCCGCTCACCGTCTCCACCACCTGGTGGGCGCCCTGGCCATGGTCTACATGGCGCTGGCGATGCAGGGCGCGCACGGCGGGGCTCCGGCCGGTCACGTCCACGCGGGGACCACGGCCGCCGGACTGCCGCTGCTGACCGGGGCACTGCTCGCGTACTTCGCCGTGTACGTGCTGCGTACGGGACTGCGGCTGGCGCCGGTGCGCGCGGATGCAGCCGGGGCCGGCGGCAGGGGCGTGGGCGGGACAGGGGGCGGCCTGTCCGGCACCGGCACCGATGCCGGAGCGGCCGTACGTCACTGCGGAGGCTGCGCTGCGCGCGACCTCCCCGGACTGGCGACTGCGTGCCGACTGGCCATGGCCACCGGCATGTTGGCCATGCTGCTCACGCTCTGAGTAATGCGTCACTCTGCACGGACAGGCGTACCGCTGAGTATCGGGCGACTCATAGTGTGTGACCCATGACGGTCCCGTTGGCGCTGCTTGTTCTGGCCGGGCTGGCCGCTGCCGTGGCCCCCCGCGTACTTGCGCGCTCGTCCTGGCCGGAACGTGAGCCGGTGCTCGGGCTGTGGATGTGGCAGTGCGTGGTCGCCGCCGTACTCCTGTGCTGTCTGCTCGCCATGGCGCTCTCGGCCGCCGCTGCCTGGCAGGTCGTACGTGGTCACGTCTTCGCGCCGGCACCGAGCGGAGTCGAAGAGGCGTACGGGCTCGGCTCGTACGGGCCGTGGGCCGGCACCCTGGCGGCGCTGCTCGCCTGCGGCGGCGCGTGGACGGGGGCGATGCTGCTGCGCGAAGTGCACGAGGCCCGGCTGCGCCGGCGCCAGCGGCACGCGGAACTGCGCCGCCGGGCGCCCCGGCTGCCCGGCG
>DATMEI010000294.1:0-3717 GCA_035556995.1 Streptomyces sp. | reverse complement strand
TTCCTCGGAACCGATGTCGTTTACCGCAACCTGCGGAGTGGTGGCGGTGGTCTCGGTGCTGCTCGTCATGTGTGAAAGGGTCTCCGGGTACGGACATGAAGTCGTAGGTTCTGCTACGCCGGGAGCCCGCTATCGCACCGCGCATGCAAGCCAGCCGGACACAGCCTTGAGAGCCACAAACCGAGGGAATACATCACAGATGCGAGCGCGGCCTGCTCTGTCTGAGGCACGCAGGCCCGCAGCGCAACTTGTAGCATACGGGGGCCGCTGGGCATGGTCAATGCGCGAAAGAGCACAGCAGGGGTGGATCGTCCCATAACCGGCGCGAGCCGTCAGCGCGTGCGCCACTGAGACGCGGTGAGCGCCTGCCCCACAGCCCCGCGGCCACAGGTCCGAAGCGAGATGACGACGGCTGGCGTGATGATCCAAGAAGACGGCGGCGAGAACCGCAGGACAGCGGCGCCGGCCCCTGCCCGGGGCTCCGGCACGGAGTCCGCCGCAGGTTCCGCAGTGACTCCCCCCGCAACGCCCACGGTGGCTCCCCCGGCAGCTCCCGCCGGAGATCCCACAGAAGGGGAGCCGGCCGAAGCCGAGCCGGCCGCCGTGCGCCGTAAGGCCGGCACCGCTGAGAGCAGCCGTGCCAACCGGGACTGGTGGGACAGCAACGCCGACGAGTATCAGGACGAGCACGGGGCCTTTCTCGGCGACGCCCGCTTCGTCTGGTGTCCGGAAGGCCTGGACGAGGCCCACGCGCAACTGCTCGGACCTGCCGCCTCGCTGCGGGACCGCCGGATTCTGGAGATCGGCGCGGGAGCCGCGCAGTGTTCGCGCTGGCTCGCCGCGCAGGGTGCGCACCCTGTCGCCCTCGACCTCTCTCACCGGCAGCTTCAGCACGCGCTGCGCCTCAACGACGGGCTCGGCGACGACGGTCCCGGCTTCCCCCTGGTCGAAGCGGACGCCTCGGCGCTGCCCTTCGCGGACGGCTCCTTCGACCTGGCGTGCTCCGCCTTCGGCGCCCTCCCCTTCGTGGCCGAGCCGGTGCTGGTGCTGCGTGAGGTGCGGCGCGTGCTCCGGCCGGGCGGGCGCTTCGTCTTCTCGGTCACGCACCCTTTCCGCTGGGCGCTGCCCGACGAGCCGGGGCCCGAAGGGCTGACGGTGCTCTCCTCCTACTTCGACCGCACCCCCTACGTGGAGGAGGACGAGGCGGGACAAGCGGTCTACGTCGAGCACCACCGCACGCTGGGCGACCGCGTACGGGACGTGGTGAGCGCGGGCTTCCGGCTCTTGGACGTGGTCGAACCGGAGTGGCCCGGGTGGAACGAGCAGGAATGGGGCGGCTGGTCGCCGCTGCGCGGGCGGCTGATCCCGGGGACGGCGATCTTCGTGTGCGAGCGTGACGAACCCCGCGGGCGGGGCTAGGCAACACGTGACCCCGGATTCTCGCCGTGACGCGTTGACGCGGCTGCCCGTCGCAGCTGCACTGCCCGCCCTGCACGAGGCACTCGACGAACGCGGGGTCGCCGTGCTGCACGCGCCGCCCGGCACGGGCAAGACCACGCTGGTCCCGCTGTCGCTCGCCGGTCTGCTGGACCAGTCGCCCGGCCGGAGAGTGCTCGTCGCCGAGCCACGGCGGATGGCCGCCCGGTCGGCGGCGCGGCGGATGGCGTGGCTGCTGGGTGAGGAACCCGGTGAGCGCGTCGGCTTCACCGTCCGGGGAGAGCGCAAGGTCAGTGCCCGTACCCGCGTCGAGGTCGTCACCACCGGGGTGCTGCTGCAACGGCTGCAACGCGACCAGGAGTTGCCCGGGGTGGACGTGGTGCTGATCGACGAGTGCCACGAGCGCCATCTGGACGCCGATGCCGCGGTGGCCTTCCTCGTGGATGTACGGGCGGCCCTCCGCCCGGAGCTGCGGCTTCTCGTGGCGTCCGCCACGCAGGACAGCGGAGCGTGGGCCCGGCTGCTGACCATGCAGGAGGAGGACGGCCCCGCGGCGCCGGTCGTGCACGGCAGGGGCGAGACCCATCCGGTGAGCGTGCGTTATTCGCCGCCGCCGCGGGGCGTACGGCCTCCGCACGGGACCTGGGTCGACCCCGCGCTGCTGCGGCACGTGGCGGCCACGGTGCGGGAGGCGATGGAGAGCGTGCCGGATGGAGACGTGCTGTGCTTCCTGCCGGGTGTCGGGGAGATCGCGCGGGTGGCCGGGCTGCTGCGCGAAGGTCTCCCGACGGGCGCGGAGGTGCTTCAGCTGCACGGACGCGCGCCGGCCGGGACACAGGAGGCGGTACTGCGGGGCCGCCGGAATCCAGGGGCCACCGAGGACACCCCGGACACCCAGGACGCCCGCCGGCGGGTGATCCTCTCCACTGCCGTCGCGGAGTCGAGCCTGACCGTGCCGGGCGTACGTGTCGTCGTGGACTCGGGCCTGGCGCGCGAACCACGGATGGATCACGCCCGCGGGCTCGGCTCGCTGACGACCGTACGGGTCTCGCAGGCGGCCTCCGCACAGCGGCTCGGAAGGGCAGGGCGCGAGGCTCCGGGCGTCGCGTTCCGCTGCTGGGCGGAGGGCGAGGACGGGGCGCGTCCGCGCTGGCCCTCGCCTGAGATCGCGGTCGCGGATCTGACGGCCTTCGCATTGCAGTCGGCGTGCTGGGGCGCGCCGCAGGCACAGGGTCTGGCGCTGCTGGACGCCCCGCCAACGGGTGCGATGGCGGCGGCTTGTGAGGTGTTGCGCGCGGTGGGCGCCGTCGACGGCTCCGGTCATCCCACCGAACGGGGCGTGCGCATGGCACGCATGGGCGTGCACCCCCGGCTGGCGCGCGCCTTGCTGGACGGTGCCGCTGTCGTGGGCGGCGAACTCGCCTCGGAGGTGGTGGCGCTGCTCAGCGAGGAGCCGCCGCGGGAGTACGGGGACGACGTGGCGGAGGCCCTGCGGGCGGCCCGGCGCGGGCGGGACGGGTACGGCGCGCGCTGGCGTGCGGAGGTGAGGCGGCTGCGCTCCGCCTGTGAGGAGGCCGCCCCCGCTCGCGCGCGGACAGCGGCAGGTGGTTCTCCTCGCGGCGGGCCCACTGCCGACTCTGTCGGCCTGGTCGTGGCGCTCGCATATCCGGAACGGGTGGGCACCTCGCGCGGTGAGGGGTCGTATCTGATGGTCTCGGGCACCCGGGCGGGCCTGGGCGAGACGTCCGGACTGCGCGGTGCGCCGTGGCTGGCGGTGGCGACCGCCGACCGGCCGGCCGGGGCGGCATCCGCTCGCGTGCGGCTGGCGGCCGTACTGAATGAGGAGACCGCGCGGGAGGCGGCGGGTGCGCTGCGCTCCGTGCGGGAGGAGGTGCGCTGGGACGAGGGGCGTGGCTGTGTCGTAGCACGGGAGGTCGTGTCGCTGGGCGCGGTGGAGCTGGAGGAGCGCGCGCTGCGCTCGCCCGGGCGCGAGCGGGTACGTGCGGCCGTGCTCGACGGACTGCGCAGCAGCGGCCTCGGGCTGCTGAAGTGGACGGAGAGCGCGGTGGCACTGCGGCGGCGGATCGCCTTCCTCCACCGCGAACTCGGCGCTCCCTGGCCGGACGTCTCTGACGAGGCGCTGCTGGAGCAGGCGGACCAGTGGCTCGGTGAGGCGACGACCCGGGCGGGACTTGCCCGCGTCGATGCCGTGCAGATGCTGACCGGGCTGCTGCCCTGGGCCACGGGACAGGCCGCACGGCTGGACGAGCTGGCGCCGGA
>DATMEI010000293.1:0-2527 GCA_035556995.1 Streptomyces sp. | reverse complement strand
CCATGGAAGAGGAGAGTGGCACGGGAGCCGAGGCGTCGCGCGGCAATAAAACCGCCTCTGCCTCCCGGCCTCCCGGCACGCGTCCTGAGCTGTGACGCACACCACGTTCAGCGGCGGGCGTCGGCGGTCTTCCGTGTGCGGGGCTGATGCGTCGTGCAGCTACCAGGCGAGCCTGTGGGGGACGTTGGGGGCGTGTGACGCGTCACAATGGGGCGAGAAGATTGACCGAGGGCCGCCGGGATGACACTGCACTCCGTAGACTGTATTCAATAGCCAGACTGGTCGAGGTCAGGAGTCGCGGAATGCTGTCCGCCGGACTGCCGGAAGGTGCGATGCCCAAGCTGGAGCGGCCGGGTCCGCTCCGGGAGCGGGTCTACGAGGCGTTGCTGCAGCTCATCACCACGCGCGCCCTCAGGCCGGGCCAGCACCTCGTCGAGAGTGAACTCGCCCAGCATCTCGGAGTCTCCCGTCAGCCCGTAAGGGAGGCGCTCCAGCGGCTGAACACCGACGGGTGGGTCGATCTGCGCCCCGCGCAGGGCGCGTTCGTGCACGAGCCGACCGAGGACGAGGCCGATCAGCTGCTGACTGTGCGCACGCTGCTGGAGGCCGAAGCGGCCCGGCTCGCCGCGGCCAACGCCGACGCGGAAGGCATCGCGGAGCTGGAGGCGCTGTGCCGGCGTGGCGAAGCGGCCGTCGGCGGCGACCAGGTGGAGGCGGTCGTGGAGGCGAACGCCGCGTTCCACGCACGGGTGATGAAGCTGGCGGGCAACGCCGTCCTCGCCGAACTGGCAAGCCAGGTCGACCGCCGCGTGCGCTGGTACTACACGCCCGTCGCGCGGCAGCGTGGTGCCCAGTCCTGGATCGAGCACCGTGAGCTGATCGCCGCCATAACCGAAGGTGACGAGGCGCGGGCGACGGCCGTCATGCGGGAGCACACGGAGCACACGCGGCGCTCGTACCACGAGCGCGAATCGGGCTGAGGTCCGGCTGAGGGCGGACTGCGGCCGGACTCTCCTGCGCGCCTCCCGCCCCGGGCAGGCCCACCACCTGCCCGTCACATGCTCAACTCCTGGGCCTCGCCCGGGGGTTCGGTGCGACCTCGGCCGCGGCCCCGGGCCGCCCATCGCCGTCTGCGCAGCTGCCGGGCTGGGTGATTGCGCTGCTCGGATGCCGACGGATCCGGCGTAGCTGCTCATCCGCGGGTCAGGTCCTGCAGGCCGACCACGCGCAGCAGTTCGAGTCGCTCGTAGGACTCGCTGCCCGGACGGGCGGTGTAGACGATCAGCCGCTGGTCGTGCTCCGGGCTCAGCAGTACCTCGCAATCCAGCTCCAGTCGCCCCATGACGGGGTGCAGGAAACGCTTGACGTCGGCACGGCGCACAGCGACCGCGTGGGCGTCCCACAGCGCCGAGAACTCCTCGCTCCGGGCGCGGAGCCCGCGTACGAGCCCCGCCAGCCGCGTGTCATCCGGGCGGCGGGCGAGTGTGGCGCGCAGATCCGCCATCGCCGCGCGGGCGGCGCGCTCACGGTCCTCGGTCGCCTCCGACCTCATCCACAGCGGAAAGGTCCGTGCGATCGTGTCGTCCACGATGCCCGCGTCCGACATCGTCGAAGCCCAGTGGGCCGCCGAGCGGCGCGGCCTGGAACGGTTCCGTACCGAGCAGCCGCCCTACTCGCTGCTCAACCGCGGCATCGAACGAGAGGTGCTGCCGACCGCGCAACGCCATGGGATGGGCGCGCTGGTGTGGGGCCCGCTCGGGCAGGGACTGCTCACCGGGCGCGTCCGCAAGGGCCAGCAGAACGAACTGCGGCCCATCCTGGCGTGACCAGCGCGATCGTCGGGCCGCGCACGATGAGCCACCTCGACGACCTTCTCGCCGGCGTCGACGTCACACTCACCGACGAGATCCTCGACCGGATCGACGAGATCGTCCCGCCCGGCACCGACGTCGGCACGCTCGACCAGGCTTACGTGCCGCCGGCCCTCCAGAAGCCGGGCCTCCGTCGCCGACCCGTCGGTGAACGCACCGCCGCCTGACCGCATCTCCCCGACAACGGCATGGCCGCCGACGCCGTCGGAGTCCGTCCGCACCTTTGTCCACTGCATGGGAAAAGTCGAAGCGATTCCTGCAGAACTTCTTCCCCATTGGGGAGAGCGCTGGTACGTTCCCAGTCAATCCCGGGCCGCGCCCGCGCCCCCGGAGAGGTCCATGACGAGTCCGGGCACGGCATGCCGGACGCAGGTCGGGGGAGGGAGGGTGGCGGTGAGGCGCATGACGGCTCGGCCCGCGAACACGCACCAGGCGCGACTGCTCCGGCTGCTGCGTGACGGCGGCCCCAACTCCCGCGCCGAGCTGGGCGATCAGGTCGACCTCTCCCGCTCCAAGCTCGCCGTGGAGATCGACCGGCTGCTGGAGACCGGGCTCGTCGTGGCCGACGGACTCGCCGCCTCCCGTGGTGGCCGCCGCTCGCACAACGTGCGGCTCACCCCCCAACTCCGCTTCCTGGGCGTCGACATCGGAGCCAC
>DATMEI010000292.1:0-2693 GCA_035556995.1 Streptomyces sp. | reverse complement strand
ACCGCATCGCGGTGCGCTTCCAGTACGAGTGCCACGACGCGGACGGCCAGTGGTGGCGTTCGTACGGCAACGAGCTGTGGGAGTTCGACGAGCACGGCCTGATGGCGCGCCGCGAGGCCAGCATCAACGACGTCCCCATCGAGGAGAGCGACCGCCGGATCTTCGGGCCGCGGCCCGAGTCGGAGCGCGGCGAGGGCATTCCGCTGCGCTGACGGACGTACAGGCATGCCCGCGGACGTACGGGCAGCGCCGTGGACGCAGGCACTGAAGCGGCCGACTGCGGCTTTTGCCACGCCGACCTCGGCCTTGAGCGGCATGTCTACCAGTAGCCGGATCGGTCGAGACTGCGGCACAGCGAAGCCCCTCGCCGGACGCCAAGCCAGGACGAGGGGCTTCGCTGTGCACTGCTCCGCCCGATGGGGAAGGGGCTACTACTGCGCAGTTCTTCGCGTGCGCCACAGTACGCCGCACATCTCACAACATCGCGCAAAAGCACGGCGTGTGCACCGTCCCGAAGGCCGCCAAGTAACCGGGCGGGATCAAGTTCGCTTCCAGTGGTATGACCGGACCGCATATCAGGCAAATCTGCGTGTTGCGGGACAGAAGCGATGTTCTCTGCGAATAGCTTCAGCCTTACCTGTGCGCGATCTTCGCTGATCGCGGTCTAGTCCTCATGGAAGTGGAGATGTAAATGCGCAAGCTTCGCGAAGCTGCCGTAGTGGCCGCCATGCTCGGTAGCGTCAGCATGCTCGGTGCCGGCATCGCGTCCGCCGGTGACGTGGAGCAGGAGCTCCCGACCGTCAACTGCGAGCAGGACGCCAGCAGCAACACCTCAACGACGACGATCGCCACCACGATCACCGTCATTCCCACCAACAATGGCGGTGACGCCGACGCCAGCGCCACCCAGCAGATCTGCGGCATCGACAACGAGGAAAACGAGAACACGGCCGGCACCGCCACAGGCGGCACCGGACTTGAAGTAGCCGCCGGAGACTAGAAGCCGCTCAGTCGCTGAGAGCGGCCTCATCGGTGCAAATTCAGGGACCGAGCCCACACGCTCGGTCCCTGAAACATGCCATCAAGGCGACGGGCGCGCACAGCCCAACCGGGTCCAAGGACTGCGAGCGGTCCTCAAGCGCACGCGCCACACGTGCCCTCCGCACCACGAGGTCTCTGATGCCAGACAGGTAAGCAGTCCGGGATCGGTCGAGACGTTCTCTGCTTCCTCAAGGGCACGCGCCTGCGGCGTGCCTGGTGGCCCGCCCGCCTCGGGTGAGCTGCGGCCTCCGGCCGGTCTCCTTGACGAGCAGCGGATACGCCTGTCCGAGCCGACTGGCAGAGTGTTCGGCATGGAACAGCAACAGCAGCTCGTGCCCGCTCGTCTCTGTGTCGTGGACACGGACTTTGATGCTCAGTGTGACCGGGCAGAGAAGCTGTTGCTGATGCCCCTGGCCGAATCCACGCGGGGGATGCACGAACACGAGCTGCTCGTCGCTGGGTCGGCGGCCTTCCAGTCCAACCGGGAGTCGCTGGCCGAGGCGGTGGCGCAAGGACCCAGGGTGTGGACACCGAACGGTCGCTTTGAACACGAGGGCCTGAGAATCGTCAGCTTGCCGACTGCACGGATCGACCTGCTGTATGCGGTCTTGCGTGACCTGTCCAGAGCCCTCGTCACAGAATCGAGCCCTGCTGAAGGCCTTGCCGCTGCGCTGCGGAGCCTCCCCTCCTCGGCCGAGGACACCGCGGTCAGCCTGGTGGGTGCGTTGGCACGCGTGATGTCGATGATGGACCTGACTCCGGACGATGACACGGCGACCCTGTTCGCAGCGCTGGAAGCCGCCGACGGCGAGGACGTGAGGCTCACGTACGCGGAGGAAGACGCCTGGCAACGGCTTGCTCATCGCGTGACCATGCTGTTGACCGAGTCCTCTCCACTGCACCGCTTCCTCTACTGATCACATGGTGGCGGCGGGGGCGACCACGTGAGGCGTTCGCCCACGCGCCGTGATCCAAAGTGAGATCCACGTGAAACGGCGTGGGACAGCCCCAACGGCAAAGGGCCGCCCGGCACTTCGGGCGACCCTCTGACCTGCAACTTCCTTGACCTGGCTGTCGGCCGTCGGCCGTCTTCCGGGGCGTGAGGAGGTCAGGCCTCCTCGTACACCACCCACACCTGGCCGCGGTCGAACGGCATCGGTTCGCCGTTCGGCAGGGTGAAGGTCGTGCCCGATTCCGCCGTGGGACGGTCCCACTTCGTCTCGTACGCCTTGCCGTCGCGCAGCACCGTCGCGTCACCGCTGCCGACGGTCTTCTCGTACGGTGTGCCGCCGTCGTCCGGCGGCATGTCCACCTTCTGCACCACCACTGTCTTCCCGCCGAGACGGTCACCGTCGGTGCTCGTCGCGGGGGCGCCGTCGAAGGACGTGAGCCAGCGGTCCTCGTCCTTCGACCAGTTGAACGTGGTCTGCGCCGAGCCGTAGTCGACGGTGCGCTCGTCGGACGGTTCGCCGCCCTCCGGGCCCTCGTCGGCGAAGCGGAAGCCGATGTCCTTGCTCTTGCTGGCGTCCGGGGCGGTGGCGAGGACCTTGTCGGGGTGCGCGTAGAGGTTGTGCGGTGCCTCGTTGTCTCCGCCGCGGAAGTACGCGTCGGGGTAGTCGTCGTGTGAGACCCCGTAGAGCGGGACTTCTCGA
>DATMEI010000291.1:0-3534 GCA_035556995.1 Streptomyces sp. | reverse complement strand
CGAACATCTTCAGCGGCTGGGGCACGCCGATGGACTGATGGGCGGAGAGCAGCGCGCCGACGGCGGGGCTCGCGGTGCTGACCATGGCCAGCGCCTTGTTGTAGTAGACCTGCGTCAGGCCGAGGCCGCCGTACTCCGGGCCTACCTTCATGCCGAGGGCGCCGAGGTCCTTCAGGCCGGCGACCACCTCGTCGGGGATGCGGTCCTCACGCTCGATACGCGCGCCGTCGACGGTCGTCTCGCAGAAGTCGCGGAGCTTGGTCAGGAACTCCTCGCCCCGCCGTACGTCCTCGGCCGGCGGTTCAGGGTGGGGGTGGATCAGGTCCAGCCGGAAGCGGCCCAGGAACATCTCTTTGGCGAAGCTGGGCTTCCGCCAGTCCTGTTCGCGTGCGGCCTCGGCTACTTCTCGGGCTTCGCGCTCGGAGACAGTCATCTCACTCATCTCGCCGCGTGGTAGGGACAGGGATCGCCGTGCACTACCGGCCGGTGCTACTCGCTCGTATGTACCCGATTCATCCGATGCATACCAGGCTCCGCGCACGCCGTTCCCTGGATGCGCGGGGCCGCATGCAGAGCCCCGGCCCGTCACCCGGGAACCCGTCCCTCGGGCGCGGCCCCGGCCGGGCCGGCCACCGCCTTCGGCTGCCGATCAGGGCACCACCCGGAAGTGGGTGGTCAGGCGGCCTTCGTCGTCGTGGACGTGGTACGCGAGCATCGGGGGCAGCGCGTAGTCGATGGGACCACCGGTCTCGCCCTCCCACGGCATCTTCAGCGTGGAGACGACGCCGGGGGCGGCCACCAGCGGACGTCCGGCGAAGGTCGTGGTGGCGGGGGTGTGGCTGTGGCCGCAGAGAAGCGCCGCCACGTGTGCGTGACGTCCGACGACAGCGGCGAGACGTTCCTCCCCGAACTGGCGGATGGGGTCGACGTACTGGCCGTGCAGTGGCAGGGGCGGGTGGTGGAAGCAGACGAAGGCCGGCCGGTCGTGCGGTGCCCCGGCCAGGGCATTGTCGAGCCAGTCGAGGGTCTTGTCGTCGAGCCAGCCGTCGCCGCGGCCCGGGATGCTGGAGTCGCACATGACGAAGGTGGCACCGGGAAGTACGTGCAGCTGGTTGACCGGTGAATCGTCGTGGGGATCACCGCCGAGCAGGCCGGCCCGGTAGGCGCCGCGGACGTCGTGGTTGCCGGGACACAGCAGCGGCGAGAGCCGGGAGCCGGCGAACAGCTCGGCGGCCTCCGCGTACTCCTGCGGGGTGCCGTGATCGGCGATGTCGCCGGTGATCAGCACGGCGTCCAGCTCTCCGGGCAGCTGGTCGAGACAGCGCAGTACGCGCTCGGCGCGTTCACGGGCTCGGGCACCGCCGTCGCTCCGGTCCTGGCCCAGGTGAATGTCGCTGACGTGCGCGAAGACGAACACTCGTCGCCCTTTCGATCGACCGCGGTGCGGCGCCCGCACCCCTGTGCATTGTGAGCACAACAGGCGGATGCCGGCGGCGCGTTGAGCGTCGCCGGCATCCGCACCGAGGTCGGCCTGTGCCGTGGGCCGCAGGAGCCGCAGGAGCGCGGCGCTACAGCTCCAGGCCCGTCAGGACCATCACACGCTCGTACGTGTAGTCCTCCATCGCGAAGCGGACGCCCTCACGGCCCACACCCGACTGCTTGACGCCTCCGTACGGCATCTGGTCGGCACGGTAGGAGGGCACGTCACCGACGACCACACCGCCCAGCTCCAGCGCGCGGTGCGCGCGGAAGGCGGCCTGGATGTCGTGCGTGAACAGGCCTGCCTGCAGGCCGTACTTGGAGTCGTTGGCCACGGCGAAGGCCTCTTCCTCGCCGTCCACCTTCGTGAACGACATGACAGGACCGAAGGCCTCCTCGCAGCCGATCTGCGTGTCCGCCGCGACGTTCTCCAGCACGGTGGGTGCGTACGTCGCGCCCTCACGCTTGCCGCCGGTCAGCAGCTTCGCTCCGGCCGAGACGGCCTCCTCCACCCAGGACTCGACACGCTTCGCCGCGTCCTCGCTCACCAGCGGACCGACGTCCGTGGCGGGGTCGGAGGGGTCGCCGGTGCGCAGGGCCTCGACGGCGGTGACGACCTTCGGCACCAGCCGGTCGTACACCGACGCGTCGGCGATCACCCGCTGCACGGAGATGCAGGACTGGCCCGCCTGGTAGTTGGAGAAGGTGGCGATGCGCTGCGCCGCCCAGTCGAGGTCTTCCTCGGACTGGAAGTCGCCCAGCACGACCGCCGCGCCGTTCCCGCCGAGTTCGAGCGTGACGCGCTTACGCGGAACCGAGTCGAGGATGGACCAGCCGACGGGAGCGGAGCCGGTGAAGGAGATGATCGGCAGCCGCTCGTCCTGGACCAGCGCGGGCATGCTGTCGTTGGGTACGGGCAGTACGGACCACGAACCGGCCGGCAGGTCGGTCTCCGCGAGGAGCTCGCCGAGCAGCAGCCCGGACAGCGGCGTGGCAGGGGCGGGCTTGAGGATGATCGGCGTCCCGACGGCGAGGGCGGGTGCGACCTTGTGCGCGCAGAGGTTCAGCGGGAAGTTGAATGGCGCGATGCCGAGGACGGGGCCGTACGGGAAGCGCCTGGTAAGGGCGAGCCGTCCCGTGCCGCCCGCGTCGGAGTCCAGGCGCTGGGCCTCGCCGCCGTTGAAGCGGCGGGCCTCGTCGGCGGCCCAGCGAAAGACCGACACACAGCGGCCGACCTCGCCGCGCGCCCACTTCATGGGCTTGCCGTTCTCCGCCGAGATCAGGGTGGCGATCTCCTCGGCGCGCTCCTTGAGGCGGTCCACGACGTGGTCCAGGGCTGCTGCCCGTACGTGTGCGGGGGTCGCCGAGAACTCGTCGGCGACAGCGGCAGCGGCTGCCACGGCCTCCTCGACCTGGGCCGCACTGGGAAGGCTGATGCTCCCGACGAGCCGGCCGTCCCACGGCGAGGTGACATCGAGCGTGTCATCGCCGGTGGCCTCGCGGCCGGCGAGCCAGAACGAATGCGGGGAAGTCGCTGTCGTCACTGCTGGACCGCCCTTCCGGAAAGGAGTGGATGGTGATGAGTGGGAGGAGAGACGTGGCGAGCGCTGACCGGTGTTCAACCGGGCGGCATCCATCGGCTCTCCCCTGACCACGGTAGGGCTTACGAAAGGGGGAGTTTCTTATCCGGCGTGGCAGATTTCGGCAGACGCTCACACCGTATTGGCACGGTCACTTCGGGTGCTTTCCCTGACCGGATGCGCGGTCGTGCACGGCGTCCCGCGGGGTCGGGCGGGGTGCGGCTAGCCCGTGGCCTTCAGTGCGAGCCACAGCTCCATCCGTACGTCCGGATCGTCGAGCGAGCGGCCGAGGATCTCCTCGACCCGGCGCATGCGGTAGCGCAGGGTGTGCCTGTGGACGCCCAGATCGGCCGCGGCGGCGTCCCACTGGCCGTGCCGGGAGAGCCAGGCGCGCAGCGAGGCGACGAGGTCGCCCCTGCCGTTCGCGTCGTGATCGCGGAGTGAGCGGAGCAAGCCGTCGGCGAAGGCGCGTACC
>DATMEI010000290.1:0-5810 GCA_035556995.1 Streptomyces sp. | reverse complement strand
ACGCCGCGCCGCGTGAAGACGGACTCCTGGACCGCCATCTCGTCGGGAAAACCGCGGTTGAGGCGTCCGCCGATCTCGGAGTACTCAAGCAGAACTGGTCGAATTCAACGGCGAGACCGATCACGTCCACATGCTGGTGCGCTACCTGCCCACGCCCATCATCCTCGCGGCCTCAGTTTTCACCTGACAGAACCGACGGACGAGGAGCATGCGGGCGTGCGTGCCGACCTCGGTGCCCGGCCAGTCAGTGCCCCGGCAGGAACAGGCAGAACGGGTGCCCCGCCGGGTCGAGATGGACTCGTACGCCCTCCTGCGGCTGGTACTCCGCGAGGACCGAACCCGCGGCGAGCGCGTGAGCACCCGCGATGTCGAGATCGTCGACCTCGATGTCGAGGTGGATCATCATCTGCTGGTCGCCGGGACCGGCCGGCCACACCGGCCTGACGTGGTCCGTCTCGGTCTGGAACGACAACCCCGGCCCGCCGCCCGGCGCTTCGAGCATCACCCAGTCCGGGTCGTCCCACTTCACCCTCCAGCCGAGCAGCCGGTGGTAGAAGTCCGCCAGCGCACGCGCGTCGGGTGCGCCGAGCACGATGCCCGACATCGTCATTCGCGGCTGCCCGGTCATGTGTCGCCTCCTGATCAGGGATCGGCCGAACCCGTGTCGACTGCACCTGCGGCGGGTGATCAGGCCTGACGTGCCTGGCCGGTTCCCTTGGCCGCGTCCAGTGCGTACACGCAACGGTCCTTGCTGCAGGCGTAGATCACGCCGCGGTCGGCGACGGGCGACCCGGTGATCTCACCCCCGGTCGCCAGCTTCCAGCGGAGCTGGCCGCCGACGGCGTCGAGCGTGTAGAGACAGTGGTCGGCCGACCCGAAGTGCACGCGCCCCTGGGCCACCACAGGCGCACCCACCACGTCGCCGCCCGCCGCGAACCGCCACCGTGGCGTGCCGCTGACCGCGTCGAGGGTGTAGAGCGCGCCGCCGCTGCCCAGATGCACGAGACCGTCGGCGACGACGACGGGCTCCGCCGAGTGCCGTGCCTCCGTCGCGATGCGCCATCTGTCCTGACCGGTGACGGCGTCCAGGGCGTAGACCGTGCCCAGATAGTCGGCGAGATAGACGCCGCCGCCCGCGACGGCCGGTCCGTGTGCCAGGGCCGGGGGGCTCAGGAAGACGGCAGGGGCGTCGAATCGCCACCGTTCCGCACCCGTGGCGCCGTCCAGCGCGTACACGCGGGACCCGGCGCACACATACACCGCGCCGTCCTCCGCGGGTGTCAGCCTCAGCGCCACTCCCCCGGTGGCCGTGGCGTCGCCGACGGGATACGACCAGCGCTCGGCGCCCGTACGTGCCTCCAGGGCGTACAGACGGCCGTCGCCCCAGGTGTAGACGGTGCCGCCGTGTATCGTCGGGCCGCCTTCGGGGGTCTCGAAGTCGGCCTGCGCTCCGCCGAGTTCCCACAGCTTCTCGCCGCTCGCGGCGTCCCACGCCTGTACGCCGCCGCCGCGGGTGCCGGTGACGAGGGTGCCGTGGCTGCCGTGATTGCCGCCGGCCATGCCGGCCTGCAGCGAGTAGACCCAGCCGTCGGAGGCGACGCGCCAGCCCTCGGAACCGTCCCGCGCGTCCAGCGCGTAGATGCTCGGCCCGTCGGAGGCGTGCACACGGCCGCCCGAGACGGCCATCGACCAGGCCACCTCGCGGGTCTTGAACTGCCGCCGCCCACTGGCGACATCGAGCGCGTGCACCTCGAAGGAGGTGACGTAGAGCAGATCGTCGGCGACGACCGGCGTCCCCCACACGTCGTTCGACATCCGGAACCGCCACGGCCGCCAGCGCTGCGGCTGCGCCTGGCCCGCGTCGCTCACGGAACCCGGCGCGGACACCATCTGCGAGGGCGAGGTGACGGGAGGCGGAGGTCCCGCTTCCCCCGTGGCGCCGGGGTAGGGCGGAGAGCCCGTGAACGGGCCCGGCACGCCTGGCTGGTCGGTCACCACGGGCGGTGCGGCAGCGGCGCCCGGCCCGGGCGAGGGCTGCGCGCCGTTCGGCGGGCGGACCCAGCCCGTGGCGGGGCCGCCCGCGGCCGGCTCTGCCCGTACGTCCTCGGAGCGGCGCGGGCCGGGTCCGATCGGCACCTGCGAGCCGGGCAGCCGTACGGGCGCACCGTCGGCGCTCACATCCGGCGGCGAGGGCACCGACGGCGGCGCGGACGAATGCGCGGGTGAGGGGGCGGGGGCGGACGGTGTGACAGGCGGCGAAGTCACCGCACCGACAGCGGAAGGGCCGCCCGGGCCGGCCGGGATGGCGTGCCGCGGACCGGCGCCGTGCCGTGCACCGTCCCTGGCGCCACCCATGCCGCCGGCTGCGGACGCAGCCGGCGCAGAGGCAGCCGGGGCGGGCGCGTGGCCACCGGCGTGCGCCGCCTGCCCGTCCGGCATCGCAGCCGGATCCGGCCCCTGCGGCGGACCGTCCTGCCGGTGTGCGGGACGTCTGGGCGTGGGACGTGCCCCACGCTTGCGTTCGATGAGCGCGACCGCGCCGGCAGGCAGCCACGCGGAAGCCGTACCGCTGTCGTCTCCGCCCGAGGAGAAGAGGTGCGGAGCGAGCTGCGACTGCAGATCAGCCGGGCTGGGACGTTCCTCCGCGGCCATCCGCATACAGGACTCGATGAGCGGCCGCAGTTCCTCGTTCATCCCCTCCAGGTCCGGGCCGTCGCGCAGCAGCATGAAGACCGTCTCCACGGGGTTGGCGCCGTGGAAGGGCGCATGTCCGGTGGCGGCGAAGACGAGCGTGGAGGCCAGGGAGAAGATGTCGCTGGCGCCGGTGACGCTGCGCGAGTCCCGAGCCTGCTCGGGGGACATGTACGCGGGCGTGCCGACCGCCACGTTGGTCATGGTCAGGCGGGTGTTCGAGACGCCCGAGGCGATGCCGAAGTCGATGACGCGAGGACCGTCCTCGACGACGAGGACGTTGGACGGCTTGAGGTCGCGGTGCACCAGCCCGGCGCCGTGGATGGACTGCAGCGCCTCGGCCACCCCGGCAGCGAGCCAGCGGACTGCCTGAACCGGCAACGGCCCGCACTCATTGACTATTTCCTCCAGCGAGGGAGCGGGCACGAACGCGGTCGCCAGCCAGGGCACGGCCGCCCGCGGGTCGGCGTCCACGACGGCGGCGGTGTAGAAGCCGCTGACCGCTCGCGCCGCCTCGACCTCGCGCGTGAAGCGCACCCGGAACAGCTGATCCTCGGCGAGCTCGGTCCGCACTGTCTTGATCGCCACGCGCCGGCCGGACGCCGAGCGCGCGAGATAGACCAGCCCCATGCCGCCGGCACCGAGTCGGCCGAGCACCTCGAACGGGCCGATCCGTCGCGGATCGTGCTGCGTCAGCTGCTCCACCACTTGCCTGCCACCTCCCCGTAGGGGCTCTTCGACTTCCGCCCCGTGCAGCTTCTCACTGCCGTACCGGACACACGGTCCACAGGCCGATTCTTCCTGCCGGAGCCGACGGTTGCGAACCCGGGGGCGGCCCCGCGATGTCTCGAATCGATCGCTGGGTGCACCGAGCCGGGACGAGTCCGGCATTCGCCACGCAGCGGACTTCCCCTCACGTCACACCCGCGGCCGCTGCCCGTGGAGCCTGCAGCACAGCGAAACTCGCCCCCTGATCGTCGACGAGGACGGCGTACCGCCCGTACGGCGTGTCCTCCGGCTCGAGCAGCACCCGCCCGCCCAACCGTACGGTCGTGTGCGCCGCCGTGTCGCAGTCGTCGACGGCGAAGTAGGTCAGGAAGTGGGCGGGCATCTCCGCAGGGTAGGTCCCCGCGATGAGGCACCGCCCGCCGATCGCGTGTTCCTCGTCGACCGGTTCACCGGCCGGCGCCCACATCATGAAGTCGAACCCCTCCTCGCTCCCGCCGACGTCCTCGCTTCCGCCCGCGACTTCGCCCTCATCCGCGACTTCGCCGACAGTCTCGCCGAGCTGGCGCATGCCGTAGCCGAAGACGTCGGCGTAGAAGCGGTCGACGGCTGCCTTGTCCCGCGTGTGGACCTCCGACCACACGTACGCGCCATGCTCCTCGCGTACCCCGAAGCCGCCCCGCGCACCGGCCTGCAGCAGCCCGAAGACCGCACCCGAGGGGTCGGCGGCGACGGCGACGACAACCCTCCCCCCGGCGGCGCCGGACCCGGCGTCGGCCGGCCCCGTCAGCACGTTGCCGCCCGCCTCGCGGATCCTTGCGACGGCGGCTTCGGCGTCCTCGGTGGCGAGGTAGAGGTTCCAGACGGTGGGCATCCGGCCGTCGGGCTTGGCGAAGAGCCCCGCGGTGTGCCTGCCGTCCAGATAGGCCATGGTGTAGCTGTCCCGCTCCGACTCCGGCTCGCCGAACGTCCAGCCGAAGAGTCCGCCGTAGAACCGCTTGCCGGCCTCGACGTCGGAAAGCATCGCGTCGGCCCAGCAGGGCACGCCCTCCGCGAATGTCTCTGCCCGTACGGCCATGACCGAGCCTCCCGTACTTCACGCCCCGCGTGCGCGTCCGTTCGTACGGGCACGCTAGCCGCGTTCGCGGGCCCTCGCAGTCCAACGATTCGAACGAACGGTCAATACTGCGTGCTCCAGGGCGTACCACCCCGGCAGCAGACCGGGCCGACCCCATTTGCATGCGGCCGAATCGCGCTGTCGTTCCCCGTCGATAAGCTGACGGCATGACAGGACAAGTTCGAACCGTCGACGGGCGAGTAGCAGGACGCCGCGGGCAGGCGACGCGGCAGAAGCTGCTCGACTGCCTCGGCGAGATGCTCAGTTCGTCGCCGTACCGCGACGTCAAGGTCATTGATGTCGCCCGGAGAGCCGGCACCTCTCCGGCGACCTTCTATCAGTACTTCCCGGACGTCGAGGGCGCGGTCCTCGAACTGGCCGAGTCCATGGCGAAGGACGGCACCGCGCTCAGCGAGCTGGTGGCGGAGCGCTCCTGGGCGGGCAAGGCCGGCTGGAGTACGGCGGAGGACCTGGTCGACGGGTTCCTCTCCTTCTGGCGCAAGAACGACGCCATCCTGCGCGTGGTCGACCTGGGCGCGGCCGAGGGCGACAAGCGTTTCTACAAGATCCGGATGAAGGTCCTGAACTCGGTCAACGGTCCTCTCACGGAGTCCATCAAGGACCTTCAGGCCAGAGGCAGGGTCGACAAGGACGTCAATCCCGCCGCGACAGCCGGCGCACTCGTGACCATGCTCGCCTCGGTGGCAAGTCACCAGAAGGGCTTCCAGACTTGGGGCGTCAAGCAGGCGGAGCTGAAGCCGAACCTGGCGCTGCTGGTGCACCTGGGAGTGACCGGCCGCAAGCCCACCAGATGACCAGCGGTTCCCAACTCCCCAAGAAACGTTTCTCCTTCACCTCGCGGCAGCCCCACTCCCAACTCCCGGGAAACCGCCACGGCGTGCTCTTCCCGTGATGCTTCCGTGACGGGCGTACCACGTCACCAGCACTAAACTCTCCGTCATGCCCATGACCGACGACGGAGTTCCCGTTCACATCATCGGCGCCGGTCCCGGCGGGCTGGCGACCGCCGCCGCCCTGCACGAGCGGGGAATCAGCGCCGTCGTGCTGGAGAAGTCCCCCTCCGTCGCCGCCTCCTGGCGCGCCCAGTACGACAGGCTGCGGCTGCACACCACACGCCGCTGGTCCGCACTGCCCGGCCTGCCGATCCCGCGTTCGTACGGGCGCTGGGTCAGCCGTGACGACTTCGTGCGCTACCTGGAGAGCTACGCCGAGCACCACGGCATCGAAGTGGCCACAGGTGTCGAGGTCGACGGCA
>DATMEI010000289.1:0-3088 GCA_035556995.1 Streptomyces sp. | reverse complement strand
CGACGGTGTGCGGCGTACCGCTGCCCGTGTTGTACGCGCGCAGCTCGCCCTCCGGCCTCCCGGCGAGGGCCTCCAAAGCGACCAGATTCGCCGCCGCCACATCGTCGACGTGGATGAAGTCCCTTCGCTGTGCGCCGTCCTCGTACACACGAGGCGCTTCACCCCGCTCCAGCGCCGACCGGAAGAAGGAGGCCACACCCGCGTACGGGGTGTCCCTCGGCATCCCGTCGCCGTAGACGTTGTGGTAGCGCAGGCTGATGACCCGCCCCCCGGTCGCACGCGCCCA
Source organism: Streptomyces sp. (assembly GCA_035556995.1). GTDB lineage: Bacteria > Actinomycetota > Actinomycetes > Streptomycetales > Streptomycetaceae > Streptomyces. The sequence goes on along the minus strand of DATMEI010000289.1, from coordinate 2,802 downwards.
ACAGGCCGCCAGGTGCTCCTGCGTCAGCTTGGTCGTGGCGTAGACGTTCCGCGGGTCGGCTGGGGCGTCCTCGCCCACCATTCCGGGGTCGAGCGCCGCGCCGCACCGCGGACACGGCGGCTCGAAGCGGCCGCTGTCCAGCTCCTGCACGGACCGCGGACCGGGCCGCACCACCCCGTGGAGCGGACAGCTGTACCGCCCTTCCCCGTACACCACCATCGACCCAGCCAGCACCATCCGGTGCACGCCGGCCTCGGCCATCTGCTCCAGGAGCACAGCGGTGCCGAGATCGTTGCTGCTGACGTACGCGGAGGCGTCGGCGAAGCCCTTGCCCAGGCCGACCATCGCGGCCTGGTGACAGACTGCGTCGACTCCTCTGAGGGCGCGGCCCATCAAGTCCGCGTCCCGGACGTCGCCGGTGACACCCCTCCCGCCCGCTGCCGTATCGAGAACGACGGGCTCGTGCCCGGCCGCCTCCAGCACGGAAACGACGTGAGAACCGATGAATCCTGCCCCACCTGTGACCAGTACGCGCATGCGGCCACGCTACGGCCGGGCACCGGGACGGACGGCCGATCCCACCCGTGTGTCAGCGTTCCGTAAGGTCTGATCAGGCAGGTCTGGTCAGGCCGCTGCCCCGCTGAGACGATCACCCCACGTGCAACGAACACCCGATCCGGTCCGCTGCACGGGCCCCAGCCGGAGCGACGCACTGATGACGGACGGAACCGGGACAGCGAGCGCTCCCGTGCGGATTCCGGAAGAGACCACCGTCGGCATCATCGGCGGCGGACCTGCCGGGCTGCTGCTTGCCCGGCTGCTGCACCACTCCGGCATCGGCAGCGTGGTGCTGGAGAGCCGCGACCGTGCGTACGCCGAGCAACGACAGCGGGCGGGCATGCTGGAGCAGACCACGGTCGACGTGCTCCGGAGGTGCGGCGCGGGCGCAAGGATGGACCGCGAGGGCCTTGTCCACGACGGCATCGAACTGCGCTTCGGCGGACGGTCGCAGCACATCGACTTCCCCACTCTGGCCGACGGCCGCCGGGTGACCATCTACGCCCAGACGGAGATCGTCAAGGACCTCATCTCCCTCCACCTTTCACAGATGTCCGACAGTGCGCCCCTGCTCTTCGGGGCAGAGGTGCACTCCGTGACGGGCATCGCCCCCGGAGCGGCCGGGGAAGACGGCGACACTCAGTCAGAAGGCGAGGAGGCCGGAGCCGGAACCGCCTCCGCGCGGCCGGCCCTGCACTACTCCTACGAGGGCCGCGAACGAACCCTGCTCTGTGACTTCGTAGTCGGCTGCGACGGTTCCCACGGTGTCTCCCGCAGCGCACTGCCGACCTCCGTCGCCCACACCTACGAGCGCGACTATCCCTACTCCTGGCTCGGTGTCCTCGCTGACGCTCCTCCCTCCTGCGAGGAGTTGATCTACGCCCATTCCCCGCGCGGATTCGCCTTGCACAGCATGCGTTCTCCCACGGTCAGCCGCCTCTACCTGCAAGTACCGAACGGCACCGACCCCGAAGCGTGGCCAGAGGAGCGCGTCTGGGACGAACTCGACGCCCGCTTCGCGCTGGAGAGCGACCCCGACTGGAAGCTGCATCGTGGTCCCATCACCTCGAAGTCCGTGCTCCCCATGCGCAGCAGCGTCACCGAACCCATGCGGTACGGGCGGCTCTTCGTCGCCGGTGACGCGGCGCACATCGTGCCGCCCACCGGTGCCAAGGGCCTCAACCTCGCAGTCGCCGACATCGCCGTACTGGCCGACGCCTTCGCCAGCTTCCGCGCCACGGGCGACACCGGCGCCCTCGACGCCTACTCCGGCAACCGTCTTCGCCGCGTCTGGCGCGCCGAGCACTTCTCGTACTTCATGACCACCACGCTGCACACCTCCCCTGACCAGTCCCCCTTCGACACACGCCTGCAGCTCGCCCAGCTGGAGCGCATCGCCTCCTCCCGTGCCGCTGCCACCGAACTCGCCGAGAACTACGCGGGTCTTGCCCTGCTCGACGGCCCGGGTGAAGGCGCAACAGATCCTCGCCCTTTCTCGTAGACGGTCAAGCCGCGCGAGAGCCGCAGCGGTACGAGTACGAGCTCCACGACGACGGCTTTCCACGCGTACCAGAGGTTCACCATCTTGGCCGGATAGACGCAGGGGACGTTCAACAGCACGTCTCGCAAGCGGAGTCCACGTCTTCGCGCCGCATAGACCAGCGGTGGCAGCGTGAAGACCAACTCCGCGCTCATCCACCACAACACGGTGGGCACCACCGCATGTCCCAGGCCGAGCGTGAGGACGAAGGGCGCGCTCCACCACAGCGGTGCCGTCAGAATCTCCAGCATCGCCAGCAGCACCCACACGGCCAGCATCGGCTTTCTGCGGAGCAACTGCCCCGTGTGCAGCCGCACGTTCTGACAGAAGCCTGCCATCCACCGCCACACCTGCTTGCGCAGATAGAGCAAAGTCTCCGGGTCCGCCGCCCATGCGACCGCGTCACCGACGTACCGGGCACGCCGCCCCGCGATCTGCTGGGACCAGGTGAAGTCCATGTCCTCCACGATCGTCCGCTCGGGAAAGCCACCGAAGCCGGCCAGCACCTCCCTGCGGAAGACCGAGCAGCAACCCGAGCACACCATGGGGCTGTCGGCGCGCTGCTGGATCGGCCGGTGCCAGTGGAACCCGAAGGGGCACAACCCCGCTCGCGATGCAGGTCAGGCCCTACGTTGGGGTCTCCGGGTCAGCAAACGGTCAGCATCAGCCGTGTTCGGTCGATGGGATCGGCCACCGCCTGTCCG
>DATMEI010000288.1:0-6591 GCA_035556995.1 Streptomyces sp. | reverse complement strand
TCCGTACGCCCGTGCCGGTACTGCCGAGTCGCGATCGACTCGTACGTGGCGCCCAGATGACCCTTCGCGCGCTGGTGGGCGAGCTGATAGGCGATCTGCACGAACGCGTCGGGCGAAACACCCAGCGCCTTGGCCGCGTTGCTGCCGAAGTCGTCGAACGACACAGCACGTGTCGCGGTGGCGGCGCCGTACTCCGCGAACGCGTCGGCGGCGGAGCGCACTTGGGCCCGCAGCGTGTCGTTCAGTGCGAAGTCGAGCGGCTCCACCGCTGGCTGGCCCTGCGAGCGCGCCCCCGACTGCCGCGAGTGCTCCTCGGCGGGGCTGCCCAGCAGAGCGTCGGTGAAGCTGAGGACGGTGGTCCCGTCCAGCTGGCAGTGCTCGACGTTCAGACCCGCACGGCCGTCGTCGAAGACGACGATGGAGACGGCCTTGTCGAACCAGCGGTTGCCGCGGTCGCCGTGGAGGAGCTGGTCGCAGGCGCCCTGGGTGTCCGCGGGTGCGAAGTCCTCGAGGCAGACGCAGAAGAGCGCCGTCTCGACGTCCTCCACGGCCTCCGCGTTGCCGGGGGCGAGGGCGATCAGCGACTCACGCGCCTGCGCCCACTCGGCACGGGCCATCGTGGTGAGGTGCCCCACCGAGGAGTCCGCGGCGGCCGGTTCGCCGCCGGCCTTCATGACGGCACGCAGTCCCGCCTCGAGATCGTCCAGGCTGTGCGGCACACCGTCCGCACCCAGCACGTCCATCCGGAACATGTTGCCGCGGAAGAACACCACGATGTGCCGGGCCTGCGAAGGGCCGGGCCACTCCTCGGAGTAGGGAGTGCGTGAAGTGTCCTGTTCCGCGCCGGGGATCCGGGTGCTGGAGAAGAGGAACTTGTGCTGCTCCATCGACTGGGGCTGCCCGCGCAGCACCACGGGCGGAATGAGTTCCTCGTCGATCTGCCGCTTGTAGCCGACGGCTCCGGCGATGAGCCCGGCCGCCCGCTCGACCTGCGGCCGGCCCGAATCCTGGAAGAGGAAAAAGAAGTTGGCGTTGAGAGCGATACGGTCACGGCGCCCCAGGTAGCGGTAGGGCCAGAACGTGTCCAGCCAACTGTGCACGTCCTCCCTGGAGTTGTACTCCTCAAGCGCCGACTGCAGCACCTGCCCCCAGCCGCCCGGACGGAGGAAGGCGTCGGCTTCCGCCGCCGTCGCGGACTGCTCGTCGGGGGAGAGCAGCGGTGCGCACCACGCGAGCAACCTCTCGCAGCTCTCCTCCAGCGTGGGCAGCGGCACGCGCGGCAGGGAATCCTCCTGCGCGAAGGTCGGGACGGTCGCACTTCCCTGGCTGGTGTTCACTTCTGCTCTCACTTCGGTTCGTTGATACGGATTGCGGGGTACGTGGCGGTGGCTTCGCCTTGCTCTGCGAGATCCGTTTCCGCAGAGGCGGACTTGGGCGCGGAGGAGGACGCGGAGGGGGACACCGCTGTGCCGGACGGCCGGGACACGTGCAGCTGCGCGTAGAGCCAGCCTTCCGCCTCCAGGCCTCGCGCATCCACTCCGGCTTCCTTCATCGTCGCGAGGACGAGCGCCTGCTCCTCGTCCGAGGCGAACCGCCGCTGCCTGAACACGTCATCGACGCGGATGGTCTCGTATCCCAGCCCGGCCAGCGTCCGCTCCACGGGGTCGAAGGGAAACATCCGCAGCACGAAGTGCGCCATCCAGGGCCGGTGTTCGCCCATGGAGTGGACGATACGCGTAAGAGTCCGCTCGGTGACGTAGCCGACGCATCCCGTGGAGATCACCAGATCCGTTCCGGCGAACTGGGCCCGCTGACGCGCCGTCGGCTCGTTCTTCTCCAGGTCGGCGTGGACGGCGTCGTCGAGGAATCCCGCTTCGAGCCCGTACGCCAGGGCACTGGCGGAGGTGTCCAGACCGACGAACCGGGTGCGGCGCGCCGGGTGGTGGGCCCTGGCCAGCTTCCGGTCCCTGGCGAGCAGCGCGCTGGACGTCTCCGCGGGAGCCTTCCCTCCGGCGCTGCCTGGTCTGTCCTCGCAGTAGCGCGCATACAGCGCGTCCATGGTCACGTCGTACTTGAGCAGTGCGGCGTTGATTCCGTAAGAGCAGCCGACGTCCAGTACCTTCGGCACCGCCACGTCCTCCGACTCCCGGTACTCCTCGATGAGTTTCGCGAAGTAGGGCTTGGCCTCCTGTGGAACGCAGTAGTCGAGCTGCCGCAGTTGTGTGAAGTAGGCACGCGGATCGGGCTGTGTGTAGATGTGGTCGAGCGAGACCTTGCCGGTGGCGTCGAAGCGCACGGGGAATGCTCCTGGGGGGATCGGAGTGGGAAATCGCTTGCGGCGCCCGGGCGGCGCCGTCCCGCAGCGTCAGTCCAGCAGCCGGTCGCCCCGCACTGCCTGGCCCTCGGCCGCCAGATGCTCGGGCAGCACACGGCCGAAGAGCTGGCGGGTCCGTGACACGCTCCCGATGACGCCGGGGCGCTCGCTGTAGGCGAATATCGCCGAATGGCGGGCGACTTGGCCCCGCACGGGGCTGACCCTGTGCAGCGAGTACCTGCCCTTGAACAGCTGCAGGTCTCCGGGACGCAGCGGAAGCCGCCGGGTCAACTGCTCGTCCCGGCCCTCCAGTACGTCCCGCACATCGGCGAAGTTCTCGTCCTGCGCGGACCTGATGTTCGGGCAGTACTCGAATGTGCCGCCGTCGTGGGCGCCCTGGGTGAGCATGCTGACGGTGAACTCGTTGGTGTCGAAGTGCCAGGGGTGTTCCATCCCCGGCTCGACGACGTTGAGCACCAACCCGGAGAGCGGGTCGGCCAGTTCGTGCAGCTCGTCCAGTTCGAAACAGCGGGCGACGAAGGCCTGGAAGAGTCTGTGCGAGTAGAGCCGGCTGATCAGGGAGCCGGGTGGGATGCGGTCGCGGGGGACGAAGGCGTTGCCCCGCTCGAAGGCCTTGCGGCCCGGGTGGTCCTCCGGAAGGTCCGAATCCACGGACATGTTGTAGACGTTGACCGTCGCGACGTCGAAGTGTGCGCGAGGAGCGATTGTGGAGCACTCCTCCTGCAGAACGCCCTGCAGCGACGGGCGGATGAAGTCCGGGAGCACCGTGCAGCCGTCGGCCGACAGTTCACGCCGCGCACGGGAGACGATCTCCTCCCCGGCGGCACCTCCGAGCTCCGACAGGGGATAGCGAGCCGTGTCGACCAGCTCTTCAAGGGGTCTGGCTTCCGAAGTGCTCATCCGATCCTCTCCGGAAAATCTCTTCAACTCTACTGGGGAGTAACGGAGTTGAAGTTCCCACAGGGCCCGCCCGGTTGTCTGTGACACGCCACACGTCACCGTCTGAGTCACAACCACAGGGCGGCGGACGGGCAGGCACGAGCCTCCAGTGCGTCAGGGCGCGCGAAAGCGCGGGAGGTGCCGGCAGTGAACGCAGGCGAACTCCCGTGGACGGCGAGGGACTTGCGGCCCCCTGAAGGCGCGGTCGAGCAGGTGTGCACGCTCTTCAGCGGCATGCCTGCGAGGAAAATCTGCTGCGGTCGGTCGAACCGGCTCAGCTCAGCGGGGACGGGGACGGATTACTGCATCCGCCTCCGGCGCCATCCGGCACAGACTCAACGCACCGTTCCGGCAAGGGCGTTCACGCTTCACCCGCGATCCTCCCCATCACCCTGTGCCCGTCGCTGAAGCATCGAGGTAGGCCTTGGCCGCGGCTGCGTCGAGCTTACGGGCGGTCGCCTCCGGGTCGGAGGGATCCCGTATGAAGTCCTGCAGAAGCTGCCACTCACCCTGCCCCGGTGTGCCGCCGAAGGGCCCCGGCGCCTGGTCGGACATGTCGAACTGCACAGCCTCGCCCGCGTCCACGAGGGACTTGGCGACCTTGCGGGTGGTCTCGTCCGGGTAGGCGTCCAGGTTCAAGTTGATGTTGGGCGAGAGGAAGCCGCCCTCCTTGGCCCAGATCTCGGCGGCCTGCGGGCTCGCCAGGTACTCGATGAAGGACATCGCGAGTTCCTTGTTCTTCCCGTCCTTCATGGCAACCGCGGCGTCACCACCGCTGAGCACCGGCGGTTCCCCGTCGTCGATCGACGGGAAGGGGAAGAAGTTGGCGTCGTCGTCGACCTTCCTGTTGAACTCGCCGGCGATGATGCCCGCGACGAAGTCGCCCTCGTAGACCATCCCCGCCTTGGGGTCCTTGCCGAAGACCGCACCGACGGACTCGTTCAGGTCGGTACGCAGGGCCTCCGTACCGCCTCCGGCGACCAGGTCCTCATCGCTGAACAGGTTGCCCAGGGTCTTCAGGGCCTTGACGACGCTGGGGTCGGTCCAGCCGATCTCGTTGGTGGCGAGCTTCGCGTAGTTGGAGGGGCCGGCCTGCGCGAGGTAGATGTTCTCGAACCAGTCGGTGAGGGGCCAGGCGTCCTTGCCGGCGACGGAGAAGGCGGGATAGCCCGCCTCGGAAAGCTTCTCGCCGACCCTCAGCATCTCTTTGTAACTCGTCGGCGGCAGCACCTCGGCCTTTTCGAACGCCTTCGGGTTGTACCAGACGGTCGACTTGTGCGAGGCCTTGAAGTACAGACCGTAGAAAACGCGTCTGACACTTCCGTAGTTCTGCCACACCAGAGCGAAGTTGCGAGCCGCTTCAAGCTCGACTCTCGGGGGCAGCGGTTCGAGCCAGCCCTTCTTCACGAACTGCTGGAGCACACCGACCTGAGGAACCATCGCCACATCAGGAGCGCTGCCGCTCTTGACCTTGTCGCGGATGAAAGCCGCGAAATCGTCGACGCCCGTGGCCCGGCTGGATTCGAACTTCACCTTGGCGCCGGTCTTCGCGGAGAAGCCGTCCAGCACCTTCTTGAAGTTCTGCTGTTCCGCTCCGGCCCAGGTGCCGGCGACCCTGAGTGTCTTGCCGCTGAACTCCTGATCGCCGGAAGCGCCGTTGAGGCCGCTGCATGCGGTCGCCGTGACGGCGAGCGCAAGGGCGGCCCCTGCCAGGCGTGATACCGCTTTGCGAGATTTTCTCGGTTTTCTCATGGTTTCTCTTTCGAGGCAGCTTACGCGGGTGCTGAAGTGCGCCGATCCACCCTTCGCAGTGGAGCCGGAAGTACTGTCGCGCAGCAGCCGCCACGGGCCAGGAGCAGGATGAAGCGGTCACACCCCTGGTCCGTGGCGGTGCTGGAACTCGCTGTTCAACTGTCCGTCGCCACGCGAAGATTGAGCGTTTGGGCGGGCGTCTCCAGTGAGCGCATGCTGCCCTCACCGTGCGGGCAGCGCTCACGGCGCAGATCTGACCCGTCACGGGAGAACCGTCAGACGGGCTGGTCTGACCCGACCGGTTCGCGAGGTGTTCGCGCTGACAACGTAGTGGAGTGCGTTCCACGGGAAAACGGTTGTTGCGGAATGCGACGAAAAAATCTCAGTGCGTGCCCGGCGCTGATGACGCGGGTGCCGTCGAACACGTCGAAACGTTCATGAACGCGGACAAGGTCGAGAAACAGCAAGAACGTCGAATACGTGGAGTACGTGGAGTACGTCGAATACGTCCAGAACGTGGCCACGCCGGGCCGCAGTTCGCGGCCCGGCGTGGATTGTGTGCGTGGTCGGGGTCAGGGCAGGAGCGGCACCGGCACGAAGGTCAGCGTCGCCGTCGCGGTGGACGAGTTGAGGCAGCCGGCTCCCGCGAAGCTGGCCGTGTAGGTGGTGGCGGTGAGGACGTTGGGCGGGACAGGCAGGTTGGGCGGGGCGAGGGTCGCCACGCCGCTGGCGTTGGTGACCGCAGTCCCGAGCACCGTCGGCGTGCCCGCCGTGTTGGCGGTGAAGAGCACGGTCTGGCCGACGACCGGGTTGTTCGTCACCGTTTCCTTGAGCGTGGCGCTCATGGCCGGGATGACGAACGTGCCGTTCGTGCGCAGACGGATCTGCGCAGGCGGAGCGGTGAGGGTGGTGGCGGTCGAGGCCGATGTGATGGTCACCGTTCCCGAGGAAGTCAGGAAGCAGGTGTTGCCGTTGTAGGTGGCGGTGATGATGCCGCTGGCCAGCGTCGTGGAGCTGAAGCAGGCCTGGCCGGTGATGTCCAGGGGGACGGTGGTGTTGAGTCCGCCTGGTCCGGTGAAGGTGACCGTCCCGGTGGGCGTACCCGATCCGGGCGCGTTCGCTACGACCGTGGCGCAGACCTGCACCGACTGGCCGCAGGCCGAGGGGTTCGGGTTCGCCGTGACAGCGGTTGTCGTGGATGCCTTGTTGACTGTCGCGGCGAAGGTGCCGGTGGAGGTGTTGTGGCACGGGTCGCCGTTGTAGACGGCGGTGATGGTGCCGGTGGCCAGGGTGGTTGTGGTGGTGCAGGCCTGGCCGGTGCCGTCCAGGGGGACGGTGGTGTTGAGCCCGCCGGGTCCGGTGAAGGTGACGGTTCCGGTGGGTGTGCCGGAGCCGGGTGGGTTGGTGGTGACGGTTGCGCAGATCTGCACCGACTGGCCGCAGACGGACGGGTTGGGTGTGGCGGTGACGACGGTTGTGGTGGCTGCTGGGTTGACGGTGACGACGAAGGTGTCGGTGGAGGTGTTGTGACAGGCGTCGCCGTTGTAGACGGCGGTGACGGTGCC
>DATMEI010000287.1:0-3373 GCA_035556995.1 Streptomyces sp. | reverse complement strand
CCAGCCCTACGCGGTCACGATCCGCTTCAAGACCGGCGCCGTGGACCCGAACATCATCCAGAAGGGCCAGGACAACCAGACCGGCGGCTACTTCAAGCTCGCGCTCAAGAAGGGCCAGCCGCGCTGCCACTTCGAGGACGGGGCCCACAACACCCGTGCGATCGGGTTCGTCGGTGACCCGCGGCCGGAGACCAACGTCGCCGACGGTGACTGGCACACGCTGCGTTGCGAGAAGACGGCTACGGGTGTCCGCCTGACGATCGACTACGGCGAGGCCGGCGCTCTCACCAAGAACATCAAGGGCACGCTCGGCAACATCAACAACACCCGGCCGCTGTACCTCGGCGGCAAGCTGTACTGCAACGGCGGGACGGTCACCTGTGACTACTTCGCCGGTGCCGTCGACTGGGTCACCATCGAGCGACCGGGTCTGTAGCCCGGCGCGTTCGCCACAGGGAAGAACTGTCCGGGGGGACACAGATTGAGAAACTCGATGCGCACGACTGCGGCCATCCTGGCCCTCGCCTCGGCACTGGCTCTCGCCGGTTGCCGGGGCGAGGAGCCAGTGAGCGACTCCGATCGCAAGCCACAGCTGAACGATGCCTCGACGAACCCGGACCCGGAAGCAGGGGAGCGGGAGCGGGCGATCGGCCTCCATTTCTCGCACGCCAAGCATGGTCAGCCGGTGGAGGAAGTCGAGAACTCCGGGGACCTGCCCGTCTACACGCGCGTCGTGTCGACCAACGACGGCAAGCTGATCGCCGTGCCCTCGCCCTTCGGGACCGGAGTCCAGACGCCGGCATTCGCTGCCACGTCTCCGAAGTTCGCGATTCTTGCCGTCTTCAACAAGGGGTCTGATGACCTCCTGAGCCCCGGCGACCGGGACTTCATCTTCGGTGCCGACTTCTCCATCGACCCGGTCACCACCGGTGCCATCGTGGACGACGGCGACAACCTTGTCGCCCGGGGACTCTTCGAGTCGGCCGGGCAGTACAAGCTCCAGGTCGACAACGGCAAGCTGTCGTGCCGGGTCGCGGGACTGCGCGGCGAGGTGTTCATGAAGTCGCCTTCGAAGCTCGAGCCCGGCGAGTGGTATCGCGCCCGTTGCCTCCGGGAGGGCGACACCGTGACCCTGTCCGTCGCGGCGATCACCGAGGGGGAGACCATCGAGAACGGCGACTGGAAGAGGATCGAGAAGACGGGGCCGATCGGCGACGTGTTGATGGCCAGCACAGTTCCCCTCGCGATCGGCGGAAAGCTCGCGCCCGACGGGCGCATGCTCACCACCACCACGGACCAGTTCAACGGCAGCTTCGACCGGGTGGTCTACCGGCTGCTGAAGTGAACCGGCGTACCTCAGATTGGGGAGGGTCGCGTGACTTGCGCGCACCGGAGCCCCAAGGTCGGGTCTGCAGGGGTCACCCCCTCGATCGGCTCACCAGCCGGCCTTCGCCGTACAGGGGAGGGAAACGTGGCGTTCGTCCTCTGGCGTCCCCCGCGCGGAAGTCGGGCGCCACGCCCCGATGCCTGGTTCACGCCAGCGTTGCACGGCGGCGGGTCGGCTGGTGAGTTTCGAGAGGAGCTCCAGCCCCCCACGCCGGAGGATCCAGTCAGCGCTGGATGATCTTGCGCCAAGCGGTCCGTGAAGGCCTGTCGTGCAGGCGGTAGTCATACCCCACGTGGCTGTCGAAGTAGGTCGCGAAGACTCCACCCTTCAGCTGCACGTAGGAGGCGTAGTTGCGCAACCACCGGGCCCGCCCTGCGTTTCCCCCCGCCGCCGGGATCGACGTGCTCCCGAACTCCGCGATGCCCCACGGCTTGCCGACGCGTCGGGCGAGCCTGACCACGTTCTTCAGGATTGCCTTGGGGCGCTTGTAGACGTTGCTCTTTCGGCCGGTGTTGTAGCAGTCGAATGCCAGGACCCGGATGGCGCGCGGCCCGGCGTAGTAGCTGCGCCAGTTCCGGCCAGATGCCCGGTCCAGCGTCCAGCACATCAGGATCAACGTGGACTTCAGCTGGCGGTTCTTCGCCTGGTCGGCGAGCTTGTCGAGGTGGCGCCAGGCGCGACGGTAGGCCGTCTTGTTGACCGAGTCGTTCTCGGGTTCGTGCCAGTAGGACCAGTAGGTCGGCCGGTTCGTGGGGGCGGTGGCGAACCATCGCCGCATCGAGCGGTCGTAGCGGCCAGATGCGACCGCCCGCGGGTCCATCCGGAAGGACACGACCACGGGTGTCTGGTGGACCTTGGCCCGGATCTTTCGCCATGAGCTCGGGGCGCCCGGGAAGAACAGGCGGATGGCGTCCAGGTTGCCGTAGGTCCGCGTCACGCGTTGATAGGCCTGGGCGTAGGTCTCCCCAGGCCGTTCGAAGACGGTTCCGCCGAACCGCGGCGCCGCGGCGGCGGGCGTGGCGGTGACGGTGAGACTTCCCATGACCAGTGCAAGCAGGCTGGTGAGGGCCACGATGGACGGGGTCCAGGCCCGAGAACGCGATTCACGCATGAGAGCGCGACTCCCTTGGACTTCGATTTTCGGTTGTGGCGCACCCCGCGCGGAGACACGGACGTTATTCCCTTTGCCTTCTTTACCAAACAATTTGTGACAAGTTTCACGCGAATGACCCGTATTGGGTATGCGTAGCGGAGTAAACCCGTACTCGTTCTCTTTGCCCCGGCCGTGGATCCTGCTGATCGGCCGGCGCCGCTTAGAGTTCCTGCATGACGGACACGCACGGTCCGGGCCCGGGGGTTGACCTGAATCGGCTGACCGCGGAGCTCGACGCCAGACTGGACCAGGCAGACGCGGCGCTGGCGCGGGGATTTCCCGGGGAGCGACCCGGGCGGCAGCCCGTCCACACCGTGTACGTCCCGGCTGACCGCTTCCACTCCGGCACCTTCCAGGAGTACGGCGAGTGGGCGCTGTGGTCGATGGACGACCACGAGACGCTGTTCCTCGACCTGCTCGAGGGTGACCTCGACCTGCTCGACACGGTGCGGCACAAGCTCAACGTCGAGCCGGTGGAGGACCTCCGGATCGACTTCGAGGACGGCTACACCGTCGACGACGACGAGCAAGAGGATGCCGACGTGGAACGTGCGGCGCAGGCGCTGCGCCAGGCGATCAAGTTCGGTGATGCCTCCGCCTTCCACGGAATCCGCTTCAAGAGCTTCGAGAGGTCGAGCCGACAGCGCGGCCTCCGCACGCTGACCCGGTTCGTCGAGACGCTGGCCGACGGCGGTGCGCTGCCGGACGGCTTCGTGGTCACGCTGCCCAAGGTGACCTCGGTGGACCAGGTCGAGGCCATGGTGCACGCGGCGGAGAGCCTCGAGTCGGGGCTGGGCCTCGCCGACCACTCGCTCCGTTTCGAGATCCAGGTC
>DATMEI010000286.1:0-4323 GCA_035556995.1 Streptomyces sp. | reverse complement strand
AATCGGTCTAGACAACACGAAGCCCCAGCTTGGAGACACCGTCTCTGACCTGGGCCTTCGTTGTGGAGCGGGTGACGGGAATCGAACCCGCGCTCTGAGCTTGGGAAGCTCATGTTCTACCATTAAACTACACCCGCGAGTAGCCGTGAGGTCACCGGCTTCGACGCCGGACACTCTACCTCATCGCCGACCCCCGCCGCACGGGCTGAGGGGTCTTTTCGCTGTTCCGGGGCGGGGTGCGGCCCTGCGGGGAAAGGGAGTTGGGGCGTAGCGTGGGTGACGGAGTGCCCGGCGGAGGGCTGTCTGCTTGATCCCCTAATGTGGCTTTCGTTGTCCACGTCTTTGGGGAGAGGAGAGCGATGGAGGCCACCGTCGTTCAGTGTGCCGAGGGGCATGTGTTCAGTACCTCGACGTTCCCGATGCAGAACCTGGGAGCCGGACGTATCGGTCCCGGGCGGCTGTTGCGGTGTCCACGGTGTGCGCGGTTGCGGCAGGCGGTGCCCGTCTCCCCTCCCGTTGCCGTGCCCCGGCCGGCCCGGCCATACGGGCAGTAGCGGCAAAGGCAGCACCGGATGCACCGGGTGTACCGGGTGGGTTCGCGCCTGTGGGGCCGGTCCGATTGGGCCGGCCCCTCGTCGTGCGCGTAGTCTCTGGCCGTGCTTCTCTCTGACAAGGACATCCGGGCCGAGATCGACAACGGCCGGGTGCGGATCGATCCGTACGATCCCGCGATGGTGCAGCCGTCCAGCATCGACGTCCGACTGGACCGTTATTTCCGGGTGTTCGAGAATCACCGGTACCCGCACATCGACCCCGCCGTCGAACAGCCCGATCTGACGCGGCTGATCGAAGCGGAGGGCGACGAGCCGTTCATTCTGCACCCCGGTGAGTTCGTGCTGGCGTCGACCTACGAAGTGGTCACGTTGCCGGACGACGTCGCATCGCGGCTGGAGGGTAAGAGTTCCCTCGGGCGTCTGGGCCTGTTGACGCATTCCACCGCCGGCTTCATCGACCCCGGCTTCTCCGGGCATGTGACCCTGGAGCTGTCGAACGTGGCCACGTTGCCCATAAAGCTGTGGCCGGGCATGAAGCTCGGGCAGTTGTGCATGTTCCGGATGACGTCGCCGGCCGAGCATCCGTACGGTTCGGCGCGGCACGGTTCCCGTTATCAGGGGCAGCGCGGGCCGACGCCGTCGCGCTCGTATCAGAACTTCCACCGGACACAGGTCTGACCGCTGAGAGGGAGGCGCGCGAGGTGAGTGACGAGCGGGAGAGTCTGACGTATCCCCTCTTCGGCCAGGCTGTACGGGAGTTGGCGCAGGCCGTGGCCGACGACGGGTACGAGCCGGACATCATCCTGTCCATCGCGCGCGGCGGCCTCTTCGTCGCGGGCGGGCTGGGCTACGCGCTGGACGTCAAGAACCTGCACGTGACGAACGTCGAGTTCTACACCGGCGTCGGCCAGACCCTGGACATGCCCGTCATGCTGCCGCCGGTGCCGAACGTCGTCGACCTGAGCCGGAGGAAGGTGCTCATCGCAGACGACGTCGCCGACACCGGCCGGACCCTGAAGCTGGTGCAGGAGTTCTGCGCGGAACACGTCGCCGAGGTCCGCAGCGCGGTGATCTACGAGAAGTCGCAGTCGGCGGTGAAGTGCGAGTACGTGTGGAAACGCACCGATCTGTGGATCAACTTCCCGTGGAGCGTAGAGCCCCCCGTCGTACGCCGTGACGGGCAAGTCCTCGACTCCTGAGAGCCTGCTCCCGGGAGCCTGAGCTCCGCAGTCGCCGCACCGCCGTACGTACCCCGTCGGCCGACGGCCCCGCGCGTTCAGTCGCCGCGTACCTCGTGCGTCTGCGACACGCTCCGCCTCGTCGGCGAGGCGATGCCGGTCGCCACGAGGATCTGCTGGCCGGTCTCCGTGTTGCCGATGTGCGTGGCCATGGTCATCGCGGCGTGCGCCTCGTCGATGCTCGCCTCGGGCGGGATGGCCAGCAGCGAGAAGTGGTCCATGTCGCCGCGGGTGATGATGACGGTGTCGTCGCCGACCGGGAACCAGTCGACGTGCACGAGCCGGCCGTCCACGAACAGCGGTTCACCGAGGCCGTCCCAGGCGTCCGCGTCCAGGCCGACGCGGTCGATGAAGCCCAGATGCTCCGTGAGGACGGCGACGAGTCCGGGCAACTCGTCGTGGATGTTGCGTGAATGCGGCCACCACGCTCCGTCGAAGAGGCCGTCACGGGAGGGCGCCGCATGGAGCCGCAGCGCCAACAGGCCCGGTTCGACGGGGAGATGGAGCGCGTTCAGCGCGGAGAGGTCCACCACCGGGATGTTTGGTTCCATCACGTCGGGGGTGTTCGGTTCGACTCTCATGGCTACCGCCCTGTCTGTCCGCCCCCAAGACGTCTGATCAGATAGCCGGGCGGCATGGTCGCCCCGGCTGCCGGAATGTGAATTATGTCTCTCACGGCCAAGAGTACTACCGGCAGCAGCGTTTCCACCGTCCCGCTGAAAGGGCTCCCTACCTGGGAAA
Organism: Streptomyces sp.; assembly: GCA_035556995.1. Taxonomy (GTDB): domain Bacteria; phylum Actinomycetota; class Actinomycetes; order Streptomycetales; family Streptomycetaceae; genus Streptomyces. The sequence goes on along the minus strand of DATMEI010000286.1, from coordinate 1,790 downwards.
ACGGCGGGTCCACGCCTCGAGCGGCGCGCCGCCCGAGGCAGGTGTGATCTTGCCGAGGCTCTGCCAGGTCCAGGACTGCAGCGCGCCGCGGGCCGGGGCGTTCTCCTGGTCGATCAGCGTGACCGCGAGGCTGATGCCGGCGTGGGTCACCAGCTGCTCCTGGAGGCGTGTGGCGACGTCGCTGCGCCGGAAGGACGGCAGGACCATCAGCTCGGTCATCACGAACACCCGGCCGGACGCTGTCAGTTCAGCCATCTCGGTCGGCAGGTCGCCGTGGAGGCCCTGCCACCACTCGTCCGTACGGTCGGCCTGGTAGCCGTAGACGCTGCCCGCCAGACGGCCGGCCGCGCTCGCGATCACCATCTCGAAGCCGGGGCGCTGGACGTGCTCGCCGAGGCGCTGCAGGTACTCCTGCCGGTCGTGGAACTCCTCGCCGGCCGTCCCCTTGTACGCCTCGACGTACAAGTCGGCAACGGCTTCACGTTCCCCGTCCGCCTGCCACCTGCTGAGCCGCCGCAGAAACACATCCGCCATGCTTGCGCCCCCTCGCGCCATCGCTGTGACCAGCCCTGACCAGCTGCCACAGGCGTAGGCTGAAGATACTGAGAATACTTTGTCCACAGGCTTTTAAGCCGTCCTCGTGGGCGTCGAAAAACCCGGACGACCACCGTCATGGGCGTGAACTGCCCGTCCCTGTGTGCTGGTTGAACCGTGTCACGGATCTTCGCTCACCTTCGGCTTCCGCGTCTGCGTATCCGGTCCGGACGGAAGCGGTGGCCGCGCGGGAAATGGGCACCCGAGGTGCGCACGCGGTGTTCGGGGGCCCGCAGGCTCGCACGACCGCAGGCTCGGGGATTCGCAGAGAGGAGTGACTGCGATGGACATCCTCGTCACCGTCGGCGTCATCCTGCTGCTGATCGCATTGGCGGCGGGAATGATCCACCTGGTCAATGTGCGTCACGAGCAGAGCATCGCCACGCACCACTACGAGTCGTTCCACGCCGGTGACCCTCCGGCCGGCGGGAAAGCGGGCACGGAGCCCGACGAGGGGGATCAGCGGCGTGACGGTTGACTGAACGCGGCAGGCCCGCCCCGGTCGTGTCGTCCGGGACGGGCCTGGCCGCGGCAACGGCCACAGCTGCGGCTACACGGCTACAGCGTGCCCAGCTTGATCAGCACCAGCAGCGCCACCAGCTGCACCGCTGAGGCGCCGAGCGCCCGGAGCCACGGAAGGTCGTGGGAGCGGCTGACCATCGAGGTGAAGAGTGCGCCCGCCGCGATCCAGGTCGCCCAGCCCAGCAGCTGTACGAGGGGGTTCGTGCCGCCCAGGAAGAGGGCGACGAGCAGGCGCGGAGCGTCCGACAGCGACATGATCAGCATCGACAGGCCGACCGTCGGCGCCCAGGCGCCCGTGCCGCCGAACTGACGGGCGAGCGTGTGCGTCACCGCGCCCAGGATGAGCCCCACGATGACGACGGCGAGGCCGGTGCTCAGCACGTACGGGATCGCGCTGGAGATGGTGGCGTTGATGACCTCCTCGCGGGCCTGGTCGAGACCGAAGATCGCGAGCAGGCCGTAGAGGAAGGTGACGATGATCGCGGGCACCCACACGGCGTGGTCGCGCATCTGCCAGAAGGTGGCGTTGGGGCGCAGGACGATGCCGCTCAGGAGTTCCTTCCAGTGCAGCCGCGGTCCGGAGGGCGGTGCGGGCCTGCCCGAGGCGTACGGGTCGCCCTGCCCGCCGTAGCCGTCGTAGCCGTCGTAGCCCTCGCCCGGGCCGTAGGGAGGGA
>DATMEI010000285.1:0-6585 GCA_035556995.1 Streptomyces sp. | reverse complement strand
GCAGTTCGTCCGCGCGGCGGGCGACGCGGGCCTTGTCCCAGCCGAGCATCCTGGGCACGGTCGCGATGTTGTCGGCGACGGTGCGGTGGGGGAAGAGGCCGCCCTGCTGGATGGTGTATCCGATCTTGCGGCGCAACTGGTGCGCGGGCATCTCCGTGACGTCCTGACCGCCCAGGTGTATGCGCCCGGAGGTGGGTTCGATGAGCCGGTTGATGAGCTTCATCGTGGTCGTCTTGCCGCAGCCGGACGGCCCGACGAACACCACGATCTGCCCGGCGGGTATGTCCAGCGTCAGTTCCTCGACGGCGGCGCCTGCCTGCCCGGGGTAGCGCTTGCACAGCTTCTCCAGGCGGATCATTGCCGAATCGTCGACAGTGCCGGTGGTGCCGGTGGTGTCTGTGGTGTGTGTGACGTCGGTGGTGCGGTGTGTCGTGTCTGGCTGAGTCATGTCAGGTACCGAGCCCTCGTGGTGTGGTGAGTCGGTTGACGGCGGCGAACAGCAGGTCGAAGAGCACGGCGAGCAGCACGATGCCCGCGGCGCCCTCGATGGTCAGATAGACGGCGAACGGCGTTCCCGCGGTGGCGAGTCCGTCGAGGATGAGGTTGCCGAGGCCGGGTCCGTTCACCGCGGCGGCGATGGCGCCGATGCTCAGCAGCAGCTGTGTGGCGACGCGCAGACCGGTCAGCAGTACGGGCCAGGCCAGGGGCAGTTCGATGGTGGCCAGCATCTGGAGCCGTCCCATTCCCATGGCGCGGGCGGACTCGGTGACCGCCGGGTCGACTTCGCGCAGGCCGACCACCGCGTTCCGCATGACGGGCAGCAGCGCGTACAGCGTCAGGGCGACGATCGAGGGCCCGTTGCCGAGGCCGAGCGGCGTGATCAGCAGCCCGAACAGGGCGTAGGAGGGGATGGTCAGCAGCAGTCCGGCCGCGCCGAGCACGGCTGCGCGCGGGGCGCCGGTGCGGTAGGTGAGCACCGACACCGGCACCCCTATGAGCACGGCCAGCCCGAGGCCCTGGAGTACCAGCACGGCGTGCGCGACGGTCGCGTCCAGGACGTCCGTCCAGTTCCTGGCGAGGAATTCAAGGAAAGTCATGGCGGCCGGCCCCGGCGACTAGGCGATTGCCATCGCGGCGGGAGCCGTGGAGAACGCCTTGTCGAAGAAGACGGCCAGCTCCTCCACGAGGCTCTTGAAGGTGGGGTGGTCGTCGAACATCCACTCCGTGTGCCCGGCGCCTTCGATCAGCCGCAGCTGCTTGGGCTCCCTCGCGCTGTCGTAGAGGGCCTGTGCCTCTTCGGGGCGGTGCAGTTCGTTCTCGGCGCCGTGTACGACCAGCAGCGGGCGGGGGCTGATGCGGTGGGCCGCCGCCTGGGGGGAGAAGCGGAGCAGCGCGTCGGCCGATTCGAGGGTGACGCCGGAGCCGAATCCCGGTGCCTTGTACAGCTCTTCGCCGACGTAGCCGTCCGTACGGCCGTCCAGGTCGAGCCGGACGATGTCCCACGGTGAGGCGATCTCGGAGCGGCCGTGCTCGCTGCGGTGACCGCGGTCGGCGACGACCCGCTGCAGGAGGCTCTGCCAGGAGACGTCGTCGTGCATGTTGCGGGTCGAACGGGTGCCGTCGCTCACGCAGTTGACCGAGGCGACAGCCCGTACACGCAGGTCCTCGGCGGCCTCCGAGACGACGACGCCGCCGCCCATGCCCCAGCCGACGAGGCCGATGCGCTCCGCGTCGAGCTCGTCGTCGGCGGCGGCCCTGTCGACGGCCGCGCGCAGGTCCTCGGCCCACTCCTGCGGCACGAGACGGCCACGCTCGCCCTCGCTGAGGCCGAAGCCGCGGAAGTCGAAGGCGACGACGGCGAAGCCGAGTGCGGTCAGGGCACGGGCGAACCGCTCGGGGTGGATGACCTTCAGGCCCTGGTAGCCGGAGGACGGGATGACGACGGGGTACGGCGCGCCGGCGCCGTTGTCGTCGGGCAGATGCAGGTCGGCATCCAGCCGCAGTCCGCTGCTGAAGAAGGCGAAGGGGCGGGAGATCATGCTGATAACTCCAGTTTCGTGCGGCATGTGTGGGTGTGCGGCAGTGCGGTGCGGGGTTTGGGTTCGGTGGTGCGGGGTGCGGGGGTGCGGTTCGGTGGTGGGAGCGGCCCGGCTCAGTGCCCGGCCATGGCGCGGGAGATCTGCCGTGCGGCGGAGGTGACCACGCGTGCCGCCGCGCTGAGTTCCCGCCCCATCCGGTACTTGGGGGCGGAGACGTTGAGTGCGGCCGTGACCCGGCCGCGGAAGTCCCGCACCGGCGCTGCCGCGCCGACGAGTCCGGCCTCGAACTCCTCGACCGCGAGGGCGTACCCGGCCTCCCGTGTCGCCCGTAGCCGGTCGAGGAGTTCCTCGACGTCCTGGGGCGCCCCCGGTTCGGTGACGGTGAAGGGCGTACCGGCGAACAGCTCGCGTACCTCGTCGTCGGTGTGGTCGAAGAGGAGCGCGCGCCCCGAGGACGTGGTGTGCAGAGGGGTGACCCTGCCCACCCAGCCGGTGGCCTGCACTGCCCGCATCGGGCTTTCGGAGAGCACGGTCAGCGCCCCGTCAGGAGTGAGCACGGTCAGGTGTACGCGTTCCTTGAGCACGGCGACCAGGCGCCGCAGTACGGGCGGTGCGGCTGCCAGCAGCCTCGGCTGCCCGGCGTTGACGGCCATGGTGAATATCCGCCAGCCGAGCCGGTAGACGAGGGTGTCCGGGTCGCGTTCGACGAGTCCCGCCTCGTCCAGCGCCTTGAGCGCGCGGGAGACCTGTGTCTTCTCCCTGCCGACGCGCTTGGCGATCTCGACCACGCCCAGACCGCCACGCTCGGCCGCATCGTCCGACCCGAGGGCCGTGAGGATGCCGAGGGTGCGGTGCAGGCTGGACGATGCCTCGGTTGCCATACGGGGAGCATCGACGCAGGGGCCCGTTGAGGACAACCCCTGTTGCTGGATCAACAACCTTCGCCTCCCGTCATGCCGTCGTGGTCCTCCGGCGAACCCGATGCCGACGCCGAACCCGGCCCGGAACCCTGCCCCGGCCGTATGCCCTCGCGCAGTGACTGCGCCAGCACCTCGGCCAGGTGGAGGCCGCGCCGGCCGGTGCCCTGCTCGATCTGCGTACGGCACGAGAAGCCGTCGGCGAGCACGAGAGTCTCCTCGTCCGCCTCCCGCACGGCCGGCAGCAGTACGCGCTCGCCCGCCGCCTGGGAGACGTCGTAGTGGCCGCGTTCGAAGCCGAAGTTCCCAGCCAGGCCGCAGCAGCCGGACTCCAGCCGCTCCTGGTCGATACCGGCCCGCCGCAGCAGCTCCGCGTCCGGGCCGAAGCCGAGCACCGCGTGCTGGTGGCAGTGGACCTGGGTGAGCGCCTTCCGCCGGCTCTGCGGCGGCTGCCAGCCGGGCGCCCGGTCCGCCAGGAACTCGGCGAGGGTGTGCACCGAGCGGGCGGTGGCGGCGGCCCGTTCGTCGTCCGGCAGCAGTTCGGGCAGGTCGCTGCGGAGCGCTGCCGTGCAGCTGGGTTCCAGTCCGACGACGGGCGTGCCGGCCGCCACATGGGGCGCGAGCGCGGTGAGCGTACGCGTCATCACGCGGCGGGCGGCGTCGAGTTGACCGGTGGAGACCCAGGTCAGGCCGCAGCAGACGGGGCCGCGCGGCAGGACGACGCGGAAGCCCGCGTCCTCCAGCACTTCGACCGCGGCGCGGGGCACTTGCGGGGAGAGGTAGTTGCCGAAGGTGTCGGGCCACAGGAGCACCGGCGGCCGGTCCGCCTCGGGGTGACCACCGGCACGTGCTGCTGCGCGGCGCCGGAACCAGCGGGTGAAGGGCTCGGCGGCGAACGCGGGGATCGCCCGCTCCTCCGCGATGCCGCCGGCCCGCTTCAGCAGCCGGGCGACGCCGGGGCGCCGCATCGCCGCGTTGGCAAGCCGTGGCAGCCCGGGTGCCAGTGCCGCCAGGCGGGACCAGAGGGGCAGCCAGCCCATGGAGTAGTGCGCGGCGGGGCGGACCCTGCGGGCGTAGTGGTGGTGCAGGAACTCCGACTTGTACGTGGCCATGTCGACGCCGACCGGGCAGTCGCTCTTGCAGCCCTTGCAGGACAGGCACAGGTCCAGTGCGTCACGTACTTCCGTCGAGCGCCATCCGTCGGTGACGAGTTCCCCGGTGAGCATCTCGGAGAGCAGGTGCGCCCGTCCGCGGGTGGAGTGCTGCTCCTCCTTGGTGACCATGTAGCTGGGGCACATCACGCCGGGGCTCTCGCTCTGCCGGCACTTGCCCACGCCTACGCAGCGGCGTACGGCCTGCGCGAAGCTGCCGTCGTCCTCCGGGTAGGCGAACAGCGGCAGGGTGCCGCCCGGCACGGCGGTGACGCGGGCGGGGCGCAGGTCGGCGTCGAGGGCGGCGGGGTTCACGATCACGCCGGGGTTCAGCAGGTGCTGCGGGTCCCACAGGTCCTTGAACTCGGCGAAGGCGTCGCACAGTTGGGGCGAGAACATCCGCGGCAGCAGTTCCGATCTGGCCCGGCCGTCGCCGTGCTCCCCCGACAGGGAACCGCCGTGCGACGCGATGAGGTCCGCGGCCTCCTCCATGAACGTACGGAAGCGGCCCACACCTTGCGTGCTCAGCAGATCGAAGTCGAGGCGTACGTGCAGGCAGCCCTCACCGAAGTGGCCGTAGACCAGGCCGCGGTGGTCGTGGTCGTTCATGAGCTTGTCGAAGTCGCGGAGGTACGCGCCGAGGTTCTCCGGCGGCACGGCGGCGTCCTCCAGGCCGGGCCACGCCTCCGAACCGTCCCCGGATCCCCCGGACTTGGGGGCTCCGGGAGGCAACCGGGTCGCGATCCCGGCGCCCTCCTCACGTATGCGCCACAGCAGCCGCCGCTCGGCCGTGCCCGCCACGAGGCGTACGCCGGAAGGGCGCGGCGCTGACTGCAGCGTCCCGGCGGACACCCCCCCGCCGCGCGCACCGCCGCCCGCACGGGCGAGCAGGGCCTCGGCGTGCGCGGCGGCTTCCGCCGCGTCGGCGCCGCCGGTCTCGACCATCAGCCAGGCCGCTCCGTCCGGCAGCAGGTGCATCGGGTCCGGCGAACCGGGCGGTTGCCGGTCGCGCCATGCCCGTACGAGTCCGCTGTCCAGGCCCTCGACCGTCAGCGGCCGGTGCTCCAGCAGCGCGGGCACGGCATCGCCCGCCGTCGCAGAGTCCGGATAGCCGAGCACGGCGAGCGCCCGCGCGGGCGGCGCCTCGACCAGCCGCAGCGTGGCACCGAGCACCACCGCGCAGGTGCCCTCGCTGCCGGTCAGCGCGCGGGCGACGTTGCGGCCGTTCTCCGGCAGCAGCTGATCGAGCGCGTAGCCGGAGACGCGGCGGGACAAGGCCGGCAACCCGGTGCGCAGCTCGGCGAGTTGACGGTCGGTGAAATCCCGCAGCGCGGCGTAGAGCTGCCCCTGCCGGTCGGGGCGGGTGGCCAGCCGCGCCAGCTCCTCGGACGAGGTCGCGCCGACGGTCGTCCGAGTGCCGTCCGCGAGCAGCACGTCCAGCGACTCGACGTTGTCCGCCGTCGTCCCCCACGCCACGGAGTGCGAGCCGCACGCGTTGTTGCCGATCATGCCGCCGATGGTGCAGCGGCTGTGCGTGGAGGGATCGGGGCCGAAGGTCAGGGCGAACGGGGCGGCGGCTGCCCGTACATCGTCGAGTACGGCCCCCGGCTGCACCCGCACCGTGCGGGCGTCCGGGTCGACGGGCCCGATCGCGGTCAGATGGCGCGAGGTGTCCAGCAGCAGTCCGCCGCCGAGGGCGTTGCCGGCGACGCTGGTGCCGCCGCCGCGTGGGACGAGCGGCACGCCGTGCGTACGGCAGGCGGCCAGCGCGGCCTCCACGTCGTCGGTGTCGCGGGGCAGCAGCACGCCGAGGGGGGCGCGGCGATAGTTGGAGGCGTCGGTCGTGTAGAGCGCGCGGGCACCGGCGTCGAAGGAGACCTGTCCGCTGACGGACCCGCGCAGCTCGGCCTCGAAGGCAGCAGCGTCGGGGGCAGTTGTGGAGTCCCGGGCGCTCATGGTGTGACCAGCGCTTCGGGCAGTTCGCCCGCGCAGGCGAGCAGCGCACCCCGGTCGAGTCCCTGTCGGGCCAGCGCGTCGATGAGCAGGTGCAGGGCCTCCGGCGGTGGGGGCGAGTCGGGCTGCCCGGCGTCGGAGGACAGCACCACGCGGTCGAGACCGACCCGTTCGGCATACGCGGCGAGCCACGCACCGGTGACGCCGGGCTGGTGCAGCAGCTGAAAGGTGGTGATCTCGGCGTACGCCCCGAGAGCGGCCAGCTCCGCCGCCTCCTCCGGCGCCATGTCCGGCACCGTGTAACCGGGGTGGGTCAGCAGCATCCGCCGTACGCCGAGACCGTGCGCCGTCTCCAGCAGCCAGCGCGCCTCAGCGGCGCTGAGGTGCCCGGTGGCCAGTACGGCGTCGGCCTCGGCGACCATGCGGCAGATCGTCCGTACGTCGTCGGCCGCATCAGGGGCGACCGGGGGGATGGCGTAGGAGTGCGCGGGCAGGTCCGTACGGGCGCCGCACAGGCTGGGCAGT
>DATMEI010000284.1:0-4136 GCA_035556995.1 Streptomyces sp. | reverse complement strand
CTCCCCCTCCCCTCTCCCCTCCCCGCCGCTCTAGGAGCGCCCATGGCTGTCGACTACGCAGTGATCATCACCTACCTCGCAGGCATGCTCGCGGTCGGCTGGTGGGGGATGCGCCGTGCCAAGTCCAAGAGCGAGTTCCTGGTCGCCGGACGCCGACTGGGCCCCTCGCTCTACTCCGGCACGATGGCTGCCATCGTCCTCGGTGGCGCGTCGACCATCGGCGGCGTCGGACTGGGCTACCAGTACGGGCTGTCAGGCGCCTGGCTGGTGTTCTCGATCGGGTTCGGGCTGCTGGCGCTGAGCCTGTTCTTCTCCGCCCGCATCTCCCGGCTGAAGGTCTACACCGTCAGCCAGATGCTCGACCTGCGCTACGGCGGCTCGTCCTCGGTGATCTCCGGGCTGGTGATGTGGGCGTACACGCTGATGCTCGCGGTCACCTCCACGATCGCCTACGCGACCATCTTCGACGTCATCTTCGGCCTCGACAGGGCGCTGGCGATCATCCTCGGCGGCGGCATCGTCATCGTGTACTCGACGCTCGGCGGCATGTGGTCGATCACGCTGACGGACATGGCGCAGTTCGTCGTGAAGTCGGTCGGCGTGCTGCTCCTGCTGCTGCCGATCGCGGTCTACAAGGCGGGCGGCATCGACGGCATGCGCGAGCAGCTGCCCGACGACTACTTCTCCCCCATGAACATCGGCGTCCAGACAGTCTTCACCTACGTGCTCATCTACTCCTTCGGCATGCTGATCGGGCAGGACATCTGGCAGCGCGTGTTCACGGCCCGCAGCGACAAGGTCGCCCGCAACGGCGGCACGGTCGCCGGTGTCTACTGCCTGGTGTACGCGATCGCGGGCGCGGTCATCGGCACGGCGACGAAGGCGCTCTACCCGAAGCTGGACAGCCCCGACGCGGCCTTCGCCACGATCGTCGGCGAGGCACTGCCGACCGGGGTGAAGGGACTTGTACTGGCAGCGGCCCTCTCGGCGGTCATGTCCACCTCCTCGGGTGCACTGATCGCGTGCGCGACGGTCGCGAACAACGACATCTGGATGCGCCTGCGCCGTACGGCACGCAAAGCCGTCGCCCCGGTGACCGGTGCATCCGGGGAAGCTCATGACGGAGAACACGAGGGACTGCACGACGACGTGCGCGGCAACCGGATCTTCATCCTGCTCATGGGTACGGCGGTCGTCGTCATATCCATCGCACTCAACGATGTGGTCGAGGCCCTGACCGTGGCCTACAACCTGCTGGTCGGCGGGCTGCTGGTACCGATCCTGGGCGGCCTGGTCTGGAAGCGCGGCACCGCATCCGGTGCGCTGGCGGCCACCGTCGTGGGCGGTGTGACGGTGGTCTCCGTCATGGCGTGGAAGGGCGTACTGGCCAACGAGGCCATCTACTACGGGCTGTTGGCCTCGCTGCTCACCCACATCGCGGTGAGCCTGCTCAGCAAGCCGACGGACCCCGAGGTGCTGGCGGCCTGGCGTGCCCGGCTCGCGGGCGACTCACAGCCCGGCGAGAAGACCGACACCCCTGCCGGAGTCTGACGGAACCACTCTCCCGCTGTACGCCCGTACGACGCCACGACAGCGGGAGAGCGGCAGCACCGCACAGCAGCACTGGCACAACAGCACTGGCACAGCAGCCGCCCCCCAGGAAAGGCGCGATCCACAGCATGACCACCGAAGTCCGCACCGGCGGCGATCTCGTCGCCGAGTCCCTCACCGCCCTCGGTGCCACCACCGTCTTCGGACTGCCGGGACAGCACGCGCTGGGCGCCTTCGACGCCCTGCGCCGTTCCCCGCTGTCCTATGTGGGACTGCGGATGGAGAACAACGCGGGCTTCGCCGCCGACGCCCACGCCCGGCTGACAGGCGACGCCACCCCGTTGCTGGTCTCCACAGGGCCGGGCGCGCTGATGTCCCTTGCCGCGCTGCAGGAGTCGGCTGCCGCATCCGCACCGGTGCTGGGCATCAGCAGCCAGGTCCCCACAGCCGGCCTCGGCGGTGGCCGCAAGGGTTACCTGCACGAACTCCGCGACCAGCAGGCTTCGTTCCGCGACGTCGTCAAGTCCGTGCACACGGTACGCGCGGCCTCACAGATACCGTCCGCGCTGGCCGCCGCATGGGTCAGCGCCCTCGAGGCCCCCTGCGGTCCGGTCTGGGTGGAGATACCGCAGGACGTACTGCTCGCCCCCACGGACGCGCCGTTCCCCGAGTCGCTGTCCAACGCCGATGCCCGCACGCCGCGGCCACTGCCCGTACGCCCCGAACTCACCGAGCAGGCCGCCGCACTGCTCAACTCGGCAGTCCGTCCTGCCGTACTGGCGGGCGGTGGAGTCGTACGCGCAGGGGCCCAGGCTCAACTGCTCGCCCTGGCCGAACAGTTGGACGCTCCGGTGGCCACCACCTTCGGCGGCAAAGGCGCCTTCCCCCGGGAGCACGGACTCTCCCTGGGTTCCTGGCTTGAGGACCAGCACACCACCGACTTCCTCGCGGACGCCGACGTGCTGCTCGTCGTCGGCTCCGGACTCGGCGAACTCTCCTCGAACTACCACACGTTCGCCCCCCGCGGCCGGGTCATCCACATCGAGGCGGATCTCGGCAAGCTGGAGGCCAACTATCCGGCGCTGGGCATCCACGCTGACGCACGCTCTGCCCTCGAAGCACTCACCACGGCAGTCACACCACGCCCCGCAGGCAACGCGGCAAACGAGGTCGCCGCACTCCTGGACCGCGTACGGGCGAGGATCGCAGGCCAGGACCTGGAGCTCGAACAGAACGTGCTGACGGCAGTGCGCGAAGCCCTGCCGGACAGCTCGCCGAGCTTCTGGGACATGACGATTCTCGCCTACTGGGCCTGGTCGGCCTTCGACCCCCGCGCCGGAGCCATGCACTCCGCCCAGGGAGCGGGCGGCCTCGGCTACGGCTTCCCGGCGGCGCTGGGCGCCGCAGCCGCCGACCCCACCCGCCGGACCCCGGTCCTTGCGGTATCGGGCGACGGCGGTGCGATGTACTCCCTCGCCGAACTGGCCACCGCGCGACAGTACGACCTCCCGGTGACCTGGCTGATCGTCGACGACGGCGGCTACGGCATCCTGCGCACGTACATGACGGACGCCTTCGGCGAAGCGACCGGCACCGAACTGGCCCGGCCGGACTTCGTGGCGCTGGCCGAGTCCTTCGGAGTGCCGGCAGTCCGCACCTCTCCCGAACAGCTCCGCGCGGACCTGTCGAAGGCACTGTCCGAACCCGGGCCTTCGGTCGTCGTCCTCCCCGCCGTACTGCGCATGTTCGCCCCGACGCACCTGCCCGAACAGCACTGACGCTTCCCGGCCCCGCACCGTCCCGCTCCCACGGCGACCGCCCACGGGGCCGGGGCCATCTGCGGGCCCGTTCGGTGGAATCTGCGCCGTGCCTCGGCGGATGGCATCGGATGCGTGCCCGGCTCTCCTTACGGTGCCTGTGACCGATGCCCCCGGCCCTCGTTCACCCGTCCAGAGGACGACTCAGGGACCGGCAGGGACCAGCAGAGCAGAGGTGAGTGGAGGTGCCCTCAGTGGCAGCACCGCCGGACAACGACGTGCTCTGGGCACGCGGACTGCACTACTCGTACGGCGGTTCGCCCGCCCTGCAAGGCGTCTCGCTCGGCGTCCGCGCAGGCGAGATCGTCTCCGTCACCGGACCGCGTGGCAGCGGCAAGACGACATTGCTGAGCTGCCTTTCAGGGCAACTGACGCCGCACAACGGCGAGATCTGGTTCAACAGCGTGCCGATGCACACGCTCGGACGCACCTCACGCGAGCGGCTGCGCCGCGACCGCTTCGGTTGGGTCGGCAGCGAACCCCAGCTGATCCCCGAACTCACCGCCTGGGAGAACACCGCGCTGCCCCTGCTCCTGTGCGGCGCCGGCCACCGCGCGGCCCGCAAGGCCGCCGTCGAATGGCTGGACAGACTGGACGTCGGTGACTGTGCACGCAAACGCCCCGGCGCCCTCCTGCAGTCGGAACGGCAGCGCGTCGCCATCGCCCGCGCGCTCGCCCCGGCCCCCGCGATCCTCTTCGCGGACGAACCGACCGCGCCGCTGCACCAGACGGAACGGGCGCAGGTACTTCGCACCCTCACCACCGCCG
>DATMEI010000283.1:0-5652 GCA_035556995.1 Streptomyces sp. | reverse complement strand
CGCTACGTGCTCGACCCGGCCGTCTTCGAGGTGCTGCGCAAGACCGAGCCGGGCCGCGGTGGCGAGATCCAGCTGACCGACGCCCTCCAGATACTGGCCGCCGAGCCCTCCCTGGGCGGTCCGGTGCACGGTGTCGTCTTCCGTGGCCGCCGCTACGACACAGGAGACCGCGGCGACTGTCTGCGCGCCATTGTCAGACTGGCATGCGAACGTGAGGACCTGGGCCCGGACTTCCGGGACTGGCTGCGCAGTTTCGTCACCGAGGAGATGTAGGGCGTTGAGCGAGACCTGGTCGGTCGAGGAGCATCTGGACGACATCCTCAGCAGCGTCCGCCCGCTGGAGCCCATCGAGCTCCAACTGCTCGACGCGCAGGGGTGCGTGCTCGTCGAGGACGTCTCGGTGCCCACCTCCCTGCCGCCCTTCGACAACAGCTCGATGGACGGATACGCGGTGCGTACCGCGGATGTCGAAGGCGCCTCCGAGGAGTTCCCCGCGGTGCTCACCGTCATAGGGGATGTCGCAGCGGGCAGCGGCGATCTGCCCGTGGTCGGACGGGGCCAGGCCGCTCGCATCATGACCGGCGCGGCGATGCCGCCGGGAGCCGAGGCGGTGGTCCCCGTCGAGTGGACCGACGGGGGCCTGGGCGGCGGCCCGGTGGAGTCGATGCTGCCGGGAGCCCGCAGCGCCGGCGCCGCCGGCGTGGACGGTGAGGTCCGCGTCCACCGTCCCGTCACCACCGCCCAGCATGTCCGCCCGCGCGGCAGCGACGTACGGGCGGGCGCGCTCGCGCTCAGCGCCGGTACGGTCCTGGGTCCGCCCCAGATCGGCCTGCTGGCGGCGATCGGCCGTGCCAGGGTCAAGGTGCGCCCGCGCCCGCGCGTGGTCGTCGTCTCCACAGGCAGCGAACTGATCCAGCCCGGCGAGCAGTTGGGCTCCGGTCAGATCTACGACTCCAACAGCTTCGTGCTGACCTCCGCAGCCCGGGATGCGGGCGCCATCGCCTACCGCGTCGGCTCCGTCACCGACGACGCGGACACCCTGCGCGCGGCGATCGAGGACCAGCTCATCCGGGCCGACATCATCGTCACCAGCGGCGGAGTCAGCGTCGGTGCGTACGACGTGGTCAAGGAAGTGCTCTCCCAGATCGACGAGGGGAGCGGCAACGTGGAGTTCCGGCGTCTGGCCATGCAGCCGGGCAAGCCGCAGGGCTTCGGGCTGATCGGTCCGGACCGCACGCCGGTCGTCGCCCTCCCGGGCAACCCGGTCAGTTCGTATGTCTCCTTCGAGCTGTTCGTACGTCCTGCTGTACGGGCGCTGATGGGCCGGGCGTCGGTGCGCCGCGAGACCGCGCGGGCCCGAGTGGACGTCGAGGAGGCGCTCACGTCGCCGGGCGGCAAGCGCCAGTTCCTGCGCGGCAGTTACCTCCCGCCGGCCGCGGGGGAGGCTCTCGGTACCGTCCGTCCCGTCGGCGGGGCGGGTTCCCATCTGATCGCAGCACTCGCCCAGGCGAACGTGCTGATCGACGTTCCCGAGAAGACGACCCGTCTCACACCGGGCGAAGAAGTGACCGTGGTGCTCCTCGATTAGCACCCGGGCAAGGGCCTCGCCCCGGTCGGCCCTGGCCGCGGCGGCGCCACCACGCCGTGAGCCCGGTACCGTATCCGGTCACAGGGACGGTTTCGGGAGAACGATGAGCAGCGCCGAACAGCAGCACCTCACCCACATCGACGAGGGTGGGGCCGCCCGTATGGTCGATGTCTCCGCGAAGGACGTCACCGCGCGCACCGCACGGGCGGCCGGCAGAGTGCTCGTCTCGCCCCGCGTCGTGGAACTGCTGCGCGGCGAGGGGGTGCCCAAGGGAGACGCCCTGGCCACGGCCCGTATCGCGGGCATCATGGGCGCCAAGCGGACGCCGGACCTCATCCCGCTGTGCCATCCGCTCGCGCTCTCGGGCGTCAAGGTGGATCTGTCGGTCGCGGACGACGCTGTCGAGATCGCCGCGCAGGTGAAGACGACAGACCGTACGGGTGTGGAGATGGAGGCGCTGACGGCGGTGACCGTCGCGGCCCTCACCGTGATCGACATGGTGAAGGCAGTGGACAAGTCAGCCGTCATCGCGGACGTACGCGTGGAGGAGAAGTCCGGCGGCAGATCGGGTAACTGGACGCGCCCGGAACGGAGTTCGTCCCCTTCGGCCTCGTCCCCTTCGCCTCCCGAGGAAGAGCAGCCCACCAGCCAGGAGGGGACCGGCGCATGACCCCAGCGCAGCATTCCTACCGCGCACTTGCCGTCACGGCGTCGAACCGCGCAGCCGAAGGCGTCTACGAGGACAAGGGCGGCCCGCTCCTCGTCGAGGGCCTGTCCGCCATGGGATTCGAGACGGAGGGCCCGAGCGTCGTACCGGACGGTGAACCGGTCGCCGAAGTGCTGAGCGCCGCGGTCGCTGCCGGCTACGACGTCGTTCTCACCACCGGCGGCACCGGAATCTCACCCACGGACCGCACCCCCGAGATGACGCGCCGGCTGCTGGACTACGAGATTCCGGGAATCGCGGAGGCGATCCGCGCCGAGGGAGCCGGAAAGGTGCCGACTGCGGCGCTCTCGCGCGGAATTGCGGGCGTCGCGGGCAGGACCCTGATCATCAACCTCCCCGGTTCGTCCGGTGGTGTGAGCGACGGGCTCGCCGTGCTGGGACGTCTGCTGGTCCACGCCGTCGACCAGATCCACGGGGGCGATCACCCCAGAGGGGCCCCCAACTGAACACGTCCTGGCCGGTCGTACTGACGGACGGTGCCACCGCCCTCCGTCCCATAAGACTGCGCGATCAGCGTGCCTGGCGGGAGGTGAACCAGCGCAACCGCGACTGGCTGCGCCCCTGGGAGGCCACCATTCCTCCCGCGCCGGCGGGGCTCACACCGCCGCGCCGTCCGACGTACCGGCAGATGGTCCGTCATCTGCGCGCGGAGGCGCAGGCGGGCCGGATGCTGCCGTTCGTCGTCGAGCATCAGGGGCGCCTGGCCGGTCAGTTGACCGTTGCGGGGATCACCTGGGGGTCGATGTGCTCGGGGCACATCGGCTATTGGGTCGACCGCGAAGTTGCGGGCCGCGGTGTGATGCCGACAGCCGTCGCGCTGGCAACTGACCACTGTTTCCGTACGGTTGGGCTCCACCGCATCGAGATCTGCATCCGCCCGGAGAACGCACCGAGCCGGCGGGTGGTGGAGAAACTGGGCTTCCGCGAAGAGGGGTTGAGGCCCCGTTACCTGCATATCGACGGCGCGTGGCGCGACCACCTGATTTTCGCGCTGACCTCCGAGGAAGTACCGGAGGGGCTGCTCTCGCGCTGGCATCGCACGGCTCCGGGTGCCTCTCGTAAATGAAATAGTTGTTCGATACCAATATGTGCGAGCTGAACAGCCCACGCATGCTTCGGAATTGACTCATGCTCACGCAGAGCCGCGCGATCGGAAAAAAAGCCGGAGAGATCAGCCAGTTCGTGCGACACACCGCGGTATTTGGCAGATGGGTGCGGCGAAACCCCTCTACCGTGTGAGGGGTGAACAGCAGTGGCCTCATCTACGCAGTCATCGTCGGGGCCTGGGCTGCCTACTTGGTGCCGATGTGGCTCCGCAGGCAGGACGAGCTGAACGAGTCCCGTCCGACGGAACGCTTCAGCACCGCCATCCGGCTGCTGTCCGGCAAGGCGGCCATGGAACGGCGTTACGCGAAGGGAACCGAGCGGCGCGACGAGGAAGTCCCGGCAGAACACGGCGAACTGGCCGGTCCCGTCGGCGGTCCTGAGCCCGAGCGTGACGGTGCCCACGAGGACGTCCCCGACGAGACCGTGGACGACGCGGTCGACGTCCGCGCCTACGCCGACCCCAAGACCATGGTGGGAGACGGCAGTACGGCCGTCCCCACCGAAATACTGGCCAGGTCTGCGGATCAGCACGTGAGTGACGAGGCCAAGCAGAGCGCTGCCGAGCGCAACAAGGCGCGGCAGAGCAACAAGCGGGCCAAGGTGCTTGCACGGCGCCGCCGTACGACGATGCTTCTCTTCCTCGCCTTCACCGCGGGCACGGTTGTCGCCGCGGTCGGCGGGCTCGCCTTCCTCTGGGCGCCGGGTGCGCCGGGGCTGCTGCTGAGCACGTACATCGTTCATCTACGCGTGCAGGAGCGCCGCCGCTTCGCCGTCACCATGGACAAGCGCCAGGCGGAGGTAGCGGCACAGCGCCTGCGTGAACGGCAGCCCGGCCGGCCCGTCGCCACCGACCGCGAGACGGAGGCCGTGGCGGGCATCGCCGAGTCGGACGACGCACCGGAGCCAGCTGCCGCGAAGCCCGTCGAGCAGCCCGGTGCCGCCGACAGGCGTGCGCTCGTCGAGCAGACGGATCACGCCGAGTGGGTCGACCAGCAACGGCACGGTGACCGCGAGGCCGCCGAGGGCTGGGACCCGGTGCCGGTGCCGCTGCCCACGTACGTCAGCGCTCCCGTGGCCCCGCGGACCACGCGCGGCGTCGATCTGGAAGCCCCGGACACGTGGAGCTCGGCCCGTTCCAGCACGGCGAGCGGCGAGCCCGCCGTCCAGGAGGGACAGGACGACCAGTCCGCTCCGGGGCGGCGCCGCGGGCGGGGACACGGCCGCACTCCGCTCTTCGACCAGTACGAGAACGAGGACCGGCCGCGCGCAGCCAACGAGTGACCCGCGGTGATCGCGACCCCGCGATCACCGGCCGGCGAGCGCACGGCGACCGCACGATGAGTGCGATGACCAGCGCTGGAACGGATTTCCACGCAGCCCGACGGGGATGCTAAGGTTTCACCGTCGCAAGGGCCTGTGGCGCAGTCCGGTAGCGCATCTCGTTCGCAACGAGAGGGTCAGGGGTTCAAATCCCCTCAGGTCCACCGCAGGGCCGTTCTTGAGATAGCTCGGGAACGGTTGACGAGATCCCGTTCGGTCATGCAGATCGGACGGGATTCTTGCATTTCTGAGGTCAGTTCGAGGCGTGTACGCCCGGGCGGCGCCGGTCAGCTGCCGAGTGTTTCCGGCGTCGTCTGTTCGGCCCAGATGACCTTGCCGTCCTCGGTGTAGCGCGTTCCCCAGCGCTCGGCCAACTGGGCCACGAGGAAGAGGCCCCGCCCGCCCTCGTCCATGGTGGCCGCGTAGCGCAGATGCGGCGAGGTGCTGCTGTGGTCGGAGACCTCGCAGATGAGTGTGCGGTCGCGGAGCAGCCGCACGTTGATGGGGCCTGCGCCGTGGCGCATGGCGTTGGTGGTCAGTTCGCTGAGGATCAGCTCCGTGGTGTCCACGAGATCCTCCAGCCCCCACCCCGCGAGATGCTCGGTGACGGCGGCGCGTACGCGGCGAACGGCGGCGGGGTCCGACTCCACGTCCCACTCGGCGACTTGCCCGGCCGGCAGCACCTGCGTACGGGCGATGAGCAGCGCGATGTCGTCGCTCTGGATGTCCGGGAGCAGGGCGTCGAGCACGGCGTCGCAGGTCTCCTCGGGCGACTGGTCCGCGTGCGCCAGGGTCTCGCGGAGCAGCCGTAGCCCGGTGTCGATGTCCTGGTCGCGGCGCTCGACGAGGCCGTCGGTGTACAGGACGAGCCTGCTGCCCTCGGGCAGCTGCAACTCGGCGGTCTCGAAGG